>NZ_BAAKJE010000074.1:0-9890 GCF_059704565.1 Massilia sp. NBRC 108631 | reverse complement strand
GCCGGGTGCAGCCGCGGCGCCGGATAAGGCGGACGGCGCTGCGTCAGGCGCGGAAACGGCATCGGCGCCGGTGGTGAGCATGTGCGTCAGGCGGTCGCGCAGCGCGGCGCCGGCGACGTTGGCGGCCAGCACGCCGGTGGCCGGCGCATGGCCGGCCGCCACCAGGGCGGCGTGGGCGGCGAGCCAGGCGGCGGGCAGCTGGGCGGCGTCGGCGTGCATCACGGCGCCGTAGTCCAGCCAGGTGCCGGGGGCGGCGTCCGGCTCGGCCAGCGCCCACTTGATGCGGGTATTGCCCGCGTCGATCAGCAGTATCATGGCGCCAGCCTCAGCGACACGTCGCCCGACAGCACGGCCACGCGGCCTTGCGCGGTGTCCAGCAGCAGGCGCCCGGAGCCGTCCACGCCGGCGCTCAGGCCCTCGTGCAGCGTATCGCCGTGGTCGAGGATGCGCACGCCCTGGCCGCGCCACGCCTGCAGCCGGTTCCAGCGCTCGGTGAAAGCCGGGAAGCCGGTGTCGTCGAACTCGGCCAGCACCGAGGCCAGGCGGTTCAGCAGTGCGGCCATCAGTTCATTGCGGTCCATCTGCGCCAGCCAGGGCGCCGAGGCCACCTCGCGCCCGATGTCCGCTTCCAGCTGGTCCGGCATCAGCAGGTTGATGCCGGCGCCGATCACGGCCCAGACAGCGCCGTCCTGCGCGGCCTGCGTTTCAACCAGGATGCCGGCCAGCTTGGCGCCATCCTTGAGCAGGTCGTTCGGCCACTTCAGCTGCACCGGCACGCCCAGCACATTCATGGCCTCGGCCAGCGCCACACCCACCGCCAGCGGCAGGCCGATCAGGTTGTGCAGCGGACCCTTGAAGCGCCAGGCCAGCGAGAAGGTGAGCGTGGAACCAGGCTGAGACAGCCATGGGCGTCCGGCGCGGCCACGGCCGGCGGTCTGGCGTTCGGCGATCAGCAGCACCGGGCCGCTCAAGGCGTTGACGCGCTGCAGCAGGTCGAGATTGGTGGAGCCGGTTTCGGCCACCACTTCGAGCGCCACGTGGCTGGCGCACTCGGCGCAGTGGCGCGCAATCGCGGCGGGAGTAAGTTGCATGCTCATGGTGTTTTGCTGTCAGGTGCGCCCAGGCGGGCCTTGCGCGGCGCGCCGGCGAACGCCAGGTCGTAGAGCGCGTTGGGCAACAGGCGCAGCAGCTTGGCCACCACGCCCATTTGCCAGGGGATGACGGTGTAGCTGTTGCCGCTCTCGATGGCGCGCATCGCCGCCGCCGCGAACTTTTCCGGCGCCATCAGGAAGGGCATGGGATAGGCGTTACGCTGCGTCATCGGCGTGTCGATATAGCCGGGCGAGATGGTCACCACGCCGATGCCGTGCGGCTGCATCTCCAGCCGCAGCGATTCGCAGTAGCTGATCACGGCCGCTTTCGAGGCGCTGTAGGCGGCCGCGCCGGGCAGGCCGCGTATGCCGGCCACGCTGCCGATACCCACCAGCCGCGCGGGCGTCTTCTGCTGCTTCATGGCGGCGATAAAGGGTGCAAACGTGGCCACCGTGGCGTTCAGGTTGGTGGCGACGATGGCCTCGAACACCGGCATGTCTTCCGCGTATTCGGTCAGGGTGCCGTGCGAGATGCCGGCGTTGGCAATCACGATGTCGGCGCCGCCGGTGTGTTCGATGAAGTCCATGGCGGCCGCGCGGATGGCGGCATGGTCGCGCACGTCCACCGCGTAGGCGCGGTGCTTTTCAGGGAAGGGCAGGGTGGCGATCAGCGCTTGCAGCGATTCCCCGCGCCGGGCCAGCAGGCCGAGGGTGGCGCCGTGCTGCGCATAGCGCAGCGCCAGGGCCGCGCCTATGCCGCTGGACGCGCCCGTGATGAATACGCGTTTCAACGGCCGCCCATGCTTATTTCTTTTCCGATTTCGCCTTGGCGACCAGGAAGTCCATCACCTGCAGTGCGGCGGTTTGCAGCTCGGCTTCGGTTGGATTGCCTTGTATGCCGTTGGCGGCCAGGTGCGGCGAGGCCTGGAAGCGGCCGTCCACGATCAGCGTCGGCCAGGAGTCGATCTTGTAGGAGTCCATCATGCCGGCGGCGCGCTTGACCTTGGCCTGCACGCCGAAGGAGCGGTAGGTATCGATGAATTTCTGGCGCTCGATGCCGTTGGCGGCGGCCCACTCGAATACCTGCTCGTCGCGGTTCAGGCGGTTGCGCTCCACGTGCATCGCGTCGAACACTTTTTTATGGAACTGCGGCAGCAGGCCCATGGCCTCCAGCGTGTAGAACAGCTTCTGCTGCGGCAGCACGCTGTCGTCGCGCGGCACGTGCACGCGCTTGAAGACGATGTTGTCGCCTTGCTTCTTGACCCAGGCTTCCAGCATCGGCTCGAGGTTGTTGCAGTGCGGGCAGTAGTAAGCGAAGAACTCGATGACTTCGATCTTCTTGCCGGTGTCGGTCGGCTGCGCGGTTGCCAGCGTCTGGTACTCCACGCCGCTGATCGGCGCTGCGGGGGAGGCGGTGGCGGCAAAAGCCACGCTGCACAGTGCGACCACGCTCAGGAACTGCTTCAGGATACGCATGCGGTTTTCCTTATTCTCTGCTTACTTTTGATTGCGCACCACTGCCACGTCGATGCCGTTCTCGGACAGCTTGCTGCGCACCTTGTTCATCATTTCCACCTGGTTGTATGGGCCCATGCGCACGCGGTGCAGCACGCCGGTATCGGTGGTGCGGTCGGACACGGTCGCCTCGAAGCCCAGCAGGGCCAGCTTGGCGCGCGTGTTCTCGGCGTCCGCCACTTCGCGGAAAGCGCCTGCCTGCAGATAATATACAAACTTGTCGTCGCCCGCTGCGGCCGGGGCTGCGGCCGGGCCGGTTGGCGTCGGCTGCACATTGGTGGCGCCGGGCTTGGCCTTGCTGGCCGCTTCGATCTTGTCCACCACCTGCTGCAGTTCGTCCACCGCCGGTTTGGAGGGCGCGGCTGGCGCCGCAGGAGCCGCCGGGGCGGGGGGCGCGGCCGGTGCCGCGGGGGCCGTCGCCGAATCGCGCGACAAATCGCGCGCCGCTTCGCGTGCGGCTTCCTTGTTGCCATACATGGGCTTGTTGGGGTCCGACACCTGTCCCGCCGTCGGCTCCGCCGACTTGCCGACCTTGCCGGACTTGTCGGTGAACGGCGTGGCGCCCTTGGTGATCACCAGTGCCACGATGACCGCGATAACCAGGCCGATGACCAGGCCGATGATGATGCCCACCAGCGTGTTGCCTTGCTGGCGGTCCAAAGAGATGGGGCGGGAACGGAAACTCATTGTGCGGGATACCCTAAGCGATTACATTTTGTTTGGAGCGGAAACGCCGATCAGCGCCAGGCCGTTGCGCAGCACCTGGCGGGTTGCCACCATCAAGGCCAGGCGCGCCAGCTTGGTCGCCTCGTCTTCCACCAGTACTTTTTCGGCGAAGTAGAAGCTGTGCAGCGCGGCGGCCAGGTCGCGCAGGTAGAACGCCACCTGGTGCGGGCCCAGTTCGGCCTGGGCCCGCGCCAGCGCTTCAGGGTAGGCCGCCAGCGCGGCCAGCAGCGTCGCTTCGGACGGTGCGGTCAACGGCGCCAGGTCGACGCCGGCCAGCGACGCTTCGTCGCCGTTCCACAGCTCCAGCATGCGGCAGATGCGCGCGTGGGCGTACTGCACGTAATACACCGGATTCTCGTCCGAGGTCTTCAGCGCCACATCGACGTCGAACACGAATTCGGTGTCGGCCTTGCGCGAGATGAGGAAGAAGCGCACCGCGTCGCGGCCCTTGGTGATGTCGCCGCCGCCGGACCATTCGATCAGGTCGCGCACGGTCACGTAGGAACCGGCGCGCTTGGAGATTTTCACCTCGGCGCCGTCCTTCATCACGGTGACCATCTTGTGCAGCACGTAGTCGGGGTAGCCCTGCGGGATGCCCAGGTTTACTGCCTGCAGGCCGGCGCGCACGCGCGCGATGGTGCCGTGGTGGTCCGAACCCTGGATGTTGATGGCCTGGTCGTAGCCGCGCTGGAACTTGACGATGTGATAAGCCACGTCCGGCACGAAGTAGGTGTAGCTGCCGTCGCTCTTGCGCATCACGCGGTCTTTGTCGTCGCCGTAGTCGGTGGTTTTCAGCCACAGCGCGCCTTCCTGTTCGTAGGTGACGCCGGCCTTGACCAGCGCTTCCACGGCGGCGTTCACCTTGCCGTCCTTGTACAGCGACGATTCCAGGTAGTAGTTGTCGAACTTCACGCCGAAGGCCTGCAGGTCGATGTCCTGCTCGTTGCGCAGATAGGTCACGGCGAAGGCGCGGATCGATTCGATGTCGTCCACATCGCCGGAGGCGGTGGCCGGCGCGCCGTCGGAGGCGGACACGGTCTTCCTGGCCAGGAAATCGTCGGCGATGTCCTGGATGTAATCGCCGTTGTAGGCCGATTCAGGCCATTCGGCGTCGCCCGGCTTGAAGCCGCGCGCGCGCGCCTGCACCGACGTGGCCAGGGTCTGGATCTGCACGCCGGCGTCGTTGTAGTAGAACTCGCGGGTGACCTGGTAGCCCTGCGAGCCGAACAGCGACGACAGCGCGTCGCCCAGCGCCGCCTGGCGGCCGTGGCCCACATGCAGCGGGCCGGTCGGGTTGGCGGACACGAATTCGATGATCACTTGCTTGCCCGAGCCGGCGTCGCTGCTGCCGAACTTTGCGCCTTGCGCCAGCACGGACTTGACCACGGCCTGCTTGGCCGCGTCGGTCACGCGCAGGTTGATGAAGCCGGGGCCGGCGATCTCGGCGGCAGCGACGATGTGCTTGCCGGCCGGGTTTTCCAGCAGCGCGGCGACCAGCTTGGTGGCCAGTTCGCGCGGATTCATCTTCAGCTGCTTGGCCAGCTGCATGGCGATATTGCAGGCGACGTCGCCGTGCGAGGCGTCGCGCGGGCGTTCCAGCACGACGTTGGCGTTGACCCCGGAACCGTCGAGGATGGGCGCCAGGGCGGCGTGGAACAGGGCGGTGATCTCTTGTTTCTGATGGGCGAGCATGTGCGTTGGTGGCGGCCGGGCCGCGCTAAATTATCTGGTGAAAGCGCTTCTGAAAGCGAAACGGCCGGCAGCTTTGCCCCGGCCAAACAGCGGTAATTATACTGGTTTGCAAGAGTGATGAAACGTTTGCCCGGTGCACGCGCGGGGACAGGCGGTGATCCATCTTTGGATCGACACTGGCTAAATCGCTACGATGGCGCGATGGCACCCTGCATCGTCACGGCCTGTCTCGACTGAGGCGCCCTCCAGGGCGCAGGGCAAACTGGATTGCCATCCCTCTTTGCTTTTCAAGCACGCAAAGTTGGGTATAGGCGCACGCAGGTCTCGGCCCGTTAGCCTGAGTTGTCCACAACCCGGTTACAATCTCACCTTTATAGAATTTCCGCGATTTTTGCGGCCCGGCGGGCCGCTCGGCCCTGCCATGGGCGGACGCGAGCCATTACGGATATAACAAGATGACCAAAGAGCGCCCTGTCCTGAAACTGAAAACCCCTGCCGCGCCGGCCAAATCCGCCGCCGGCAAGGCGCCTTACAAGGGCGCTGCGGGCAAGGCGCCGTACCAGGGGGCGGCAGGCAAGCCGGCGTACGCCAAGCCGGCCGCTGCCCCGGACGCTGGCCCGGCGGCGGCCAAGCCGCGCCCGGCGCAGCAGCGCCGCCCTGTCACCGAGGATGCGGACAGCGCGGCGGCCGTGTGGGCCAAGGCGGCCCCGAAACAGCGCAAAGCGCCCCAACCCAAGTTCGCCGCGCCGCGCCCGAAGCCCGAATTCCGCGAAAGCCACCACCGCGACCTGAAGCCGGCGCTGCAAGTGGGCTTCAAGACCGACCTGCCGCCCGATTCGCTGGCCTTTTCGCTGCTGGGCGCGGCGCTCGCCGTGGCCCAGGTGCGCACCGGCGCGGCCCTGCCGCAGGCGCTGGCCGGCGTGTTCGCCAGCACCAACGCGCTGCCGCAGGCGCGCGGCGCAATGCAGGACATCGCCTACCGCGCCATGCGCGCCCTCGGCCACAGCGACGCGCTGATCGCCATGATGGCGCCCAAGGCGCCCGATCCGCTGGTCGCGGCCTTGCTGGCCTGCGCGCTGCCGCTGATGCAGCCGGACGCCGACGGCAGCCTGGCCTATGAACAGTTCACCCTGGTCGACCAGACCGTGTGGGCGGCCTGGGCCCATCCGGACACCGAACGCGCCAAGCCGATGGTCAACGCGGTGCTGCGCCGTTTCCAGCGCGAGCGCCAGCAGCTGCTGGCGGCCGCCGCGCTGCAGCCGGTGGCCAAGTGGAATTACCCGCAATGGTGGATCGACGCCGTGCGCGCCGCCTACCCGGACCACTGGCAGGCCGTGCTGAGCACGGGCAACCAGCCGCCGCCGCTGACCCTGCGCGTGAATGCGCGCCGCAGTTCGGTGGCCGATTACCTGGCAACGCTGGAACAGGCCGGCATCGCCGCCACCCAGGTCGGCCCGCAAGCGGTGCGCCTGGCCAAGCCGGTCGGCGTGCACCTGATCCCCGGTTTCGACGACGGCGTGGTGTCGGTGCAGGACGCGGCGGCCCAGCTGGCCGCGCAGCTGCTCGATGTCCAGGACGGCATGCGCGTGCTGGACGCCTGCGCTGCGCCGGGTGGTAAAACATGCAACATCCTGGAGCTGGCCGACGCCGACGTGACCGCGCTGGACGCGGACGCCAAGCGCCTGGCGCGGGTGGGCGAGAACCTGGACCGCCTGGGCCTGAAAGCCAGCATGAAAGCGGCCGACGCGCAGCACCCTGACTGGTGGGACGGCCAGGCCTACGACCGTATCCTGGCCGACGTGCCGTGCACCGCGTCCGGCATCGTGCGCCGCCACCCGGATATCCGCTGGCTGCGCCGCAAGGGCGACACGCTCCAACTTGCAACACTTTCGGGCAAAATACTCGACAACCTTTGGCAGATGCTCGCCCCCAATGGTAAATTGCTGTTCGTGACATGTTCGTTGTGGCCGCAAGAATCCGAGGCGCAGGCGGCCGCTTTCGCGGTGCGCCATGGCGCCACCCGTCTCGATGCGCCCGGTCAGTTGCTGCCCACCGGCAGTGCCGAACAGGATCACGATGGATTGTTTTACGCGTTATTCCAGAAAAATGCGTAATCGATGTGTGAAAACCCTATGCGCGCAAACTAGTACCGGCCCACTCGTGACGCTACGTTTTTTTCGACTCCTCGCCTGTCAGTTGCTGCTGATGTTCGCGTGCGTGCTGCCGCCTGCGCACGCCTCGGACGAGATCGTTGAAATCACCCGCGCCACCATCGAAGCGGCCGAAGAGGGCTACCGCCTGTCGGCCGCCTATTCCTTCGAGTTGAACCACGGCCTGGAAGACGCGCTGCAGTTCGGCGTGACGCTGTATTTCACCACCGAAGTCGAATTCACCCGTCCGCGCTGGTACTGGATGGACGAGAAGGCCGTCAAGGTCAAGCGCACCTTCAGCATCAATTACAACGTGCTCACGCGGCAGTACCACGTGGGCCCGGTCAGCGGCGTGCGCCAGAGTTTCTCCACGCTGGAGGACGCGCTGTTCCTGCTGCGCCGCCCCAGCCGCTGGGTGGTGGCGCCGCGCGGCGCGCTGAAGGTCGGCGAGGTCTACAACGTCACGCTGCGCATGGGCATGGACCGCGACTACCTGCCCAAGCCGATCCAGGTCAACGCCTTCAACAACAGCGAATGGCGCCTGGCGTCGAACAAGAAAACCTTCCTGTACAGGGCCGAATAAAGTGACGCCGGCCTTGCGGTACCTGTTTGTCGTCGCCGGCGCCACGGTCAGCATCCTGCTGTTCCTGCTCGCGTCCGCTTCCGACAATTCCGGCCTGTTCGACCGCTATTACGGCTGGCTGCTGGGCCTGAACGCGGCGGTGGCGCTGGCGCTGCTGATCCTGGTGGGCGTGTCGCTGTTCCGCCTGTATTCGCGCTACCGGGCCGGCAAGTTCGGCTCCAAGCTGATGACGCGGCTGGTGCTGCTGTTTGCCGCCATCGGCGTGCTGCCAGGGCTGGTGATCTTCCTGGTCTCGGTGCAGTTCGTGTCCCATTCGATCGATTCGTGGTTCAACGTGCGCATCGAGGAAGCGCTGGACGCCGGCCTGAACCTGGGGCGCGACGCGCTCGACAAGGCGGTGGCCGACCTCAACGCGCAAACCAAGAAAACCTCCAACCTGCTGGCCGAGGAACAGTTCTACGCCGCGCCGGCCATCCTGGCGCGCTTCGTCAAGACCCATCCCGGCACGCAAAGCGCCATCATTGTCGATGCCGAAGGCGGGCTGATCGTCTCGGCCACCGGGCCGCAGCGCATCAACCTGTCGGCCGACCTGCCCAATGCGCCCATGCTGGCGGTGGCCAAGAGCGAGGAATCGTACGCCCAGGCCGAGGGCGGCAGCGAGCTGCGCGACGACCGCGTGGGCGCGCCGCCGCCGCCGCTGCCGGACGCCTCCAACGTGCTGCGGGTGCGCGTGCTGATGGCCATCCCGGACCCGGTGCAGCCCAACGGCGCCCACCTGGCGCCGCGCTTCCTGCAGATCATCCAGGCGGTGCCGCCCAAGCTGGCCGCCAACGGCGAGATGCTGCGCACCGCCTACAGCGAATACAAGGAGCGCTTCGTGGCCCGCGTCGGCCTGCGCAAGATGTATATCGAAACGCTGACCTTGACCCTGCTGCTGGCTGTGTTCGGCGCCATCGCGGCCGCCTTCCTGATCGCCAACGACCTGGCCCAGCCGCTGCTGCTGCTGGCCGAGGGCACGCGCGCGGTGGCCGGCGGCGACTTGTCGCCGCGCCCCATCGTGGCCAGTTCGGACGAGCTGGGCACCCTGACGCAATCCTTCAACACCATGACACGCCAGCTGTCGGACGCGCGCATCGCGGTCGACAAGAACCGCGCCGCGCTGCAGAACGCCAAGGCCCACCTGGAGTCGGTGCTGGCCAATATGTCGGCCGGCGTGATGGTGCTGGACGGCGAGTTCCGCCTGGTCAGCTGCAACGATTCGGTCGAGCGCATCCTGCAGCACGCCGGCGTGACCATGATAGGCCAGCAGCTCACCGAGATCGACGGCCTGCAGGAATTCGCCAACGCCATCGTGGCCGCGTTCTCGGCGCAAAGCGCGCACTCGGCCGCCGGCCGCAACGTGCAGCGCCTGCACTGGCAGCGCCAGATCGAGATTCCGCGCCCGGCCAACAGCGCCAATCCGGACGAGCACGACCTGACCCTGCTCACGCGCGGTTCGCGCCTGCCGGTGGAAAGCGGCAGCGGCTACATCGTGGTGTTCGATGACATCACCGACGTGATCTCGGCCCAGCGCTCGATCGCCTGGGGCGAGGTGGCGCGCCGCCTGGCGCACGAAATCAAGAACCCGCTGACGCCGATCCAGCTGTCGGCCGAGCGGCTGCAGATGAAGCTGGAATCCAGGCTGGAACAGCAGAACGACGTGGACTTGCTGAACAAGGCCACCACCACCATCGTCAACCAGGTCGCGGCCATGAAGCGCATGGTGGACGATTTCCGCGACTACGCCCGCACCCCGCCTGCCGTGCTCGAGCCGCTGGACGTGAATGCGCTGGTGGAGGAAATCCTGAACCTGTACCTGTCCGGCGAGGGCAGCGACATCATCCACCTGGCGCTGGCGCCGCAGCTGCCGCTGGTGATGGGCGACGCCACCCAGCTGCGCCAGGTGATCCACAATTTGCTGCAGAATGCGCAGGATGCGCTGCTGGACCAGCCGCCGGCCGGCGCCGCGCCGCGCATCGACGTGGTCACCGAGGCGATTCATTACCAGAGCGCAGACGGCGGCACCCGCGTTGCCGTGCGCCTGGCGATCTCGGACAATGGCCCGGGCTTCGCCCCCAAAATCCTGGCGCGGGG
>NZ_BAAKJE010000073.1:0-227 GCF_059704565.1 Massilia sp. NBRC 108631 | reverse complement strand
GGGGGGGGGGGGGGGGGGGGGGGGGGGGGGGGGGGGGGGGGGGGGGGGGGGGGGGGGGGGGGGGGGGGGGGGGGGGGGGGGGGGGGGGGGGGGGGGGGGGGGGGGGGGGGGGGCGGGGGGGGGGGGGGGGGGGGGGGGGGGGGGGGGGGGGGGGGGGGGGGGGGGGGGGGGGGGGGGGGGGGGGGGGGGGGGGGGGGGGGGGGGGGGGGGGGGGGGGGGGGGGGGGG
>NZ_BAAKJE010000072.1:0-212 GCF_059704565.1 Massilia sp. NBRC 108631 | reverse complement strand
GGGGGGGGGGGGGGGGGGGGGGGGGGGGGGGGGGGGGGGGGGGGGGGGGGGGGGGGGGGGGGGGGGGGGGGGGGGGGGGGGGGGGGGGGGGGGGGGGGTGGGGGGGGGGGGGGGGGGGGGGGGGGGGGGGGGGGGGGGGGGGGGGGGGGGGGGGGGGGGGGGGGGGGGGGGGGGGGGGGGGGGGGGGGGGGGGGGGGGGGGGGGGGGGGGGG
>NZ_BAAKJE010000071.1:0-63920 GCF_059704565.1 Massilia sp. NBRC 108631 | reverse complement strand
GAACTCGTCGCCGCCGATGCGCGCCACCGTGTCCACCGGGCGCAGCGCCAGCTGCAGCCGCTCGGCCACCGCTTGCAGCAGCCGGTCGCCGCCCTTGTGGCCCAGGCGGCTGTTGGTGAACTTGAAGCGGTCCAGGTCGATCGACACCACCCACAGCGCATGCCCCTTGCGCTCGGAGTGGGTGATGGTCTGGCGCAGCCGGTCCAGCAGCAGCACGCGGTTGGGCAGCCCGGTCAGCGCGTCGTGCGTGGACTGGTGGTGCAGCTCCGTCTCGTAAGCCTTGATGGCGGTGATGTCGTGCATGAAGGAGACGAAATGCGTCACCTCGCCGTGCTCGTCGCGCACCGGCGAAACGTAGACATCGTTCCAGAACATGGTGCCGTCCTTACGGTAGTGGCGCAGCACGGCGTGCCCCTCGCGCTGCTCGCGCGCGGCCGCCACCAGTTCGCTCACGCCCGGCTGGTCGAGGTCATCGCGCGCCAGCAGGCGCGTGCTGCGCCCGACCAGCTCCGCGCTGCTGTAGCCGGTCAGCCGCTCGAACGCGGGATTGACGTAGGCCATGGCGTAGCCCGGCGGGCCGTCCGTGATGATGATGGCGTTCACGTTGGATTCGATGGCGCGCTCGCGCAGCCGCATGGCGCGGTTGACGTCCTTCAGTTCGGCGGTGCGCTGGTCCACGCGGCGCTGCACATCGCGGTTGCGGCTGGCCAGCGTGTGCACGTAGGCCGCGCCCAGCACGCTGACCAGGGCGCCCAGCGCCAGCGTGAACAGGGATGCCAGGTGGTCGCTGACGTACACCGCGTCCGGCTGGCTGGCCGTCATCAGCCAGGTCTTGCCGGCCACGTCGAAGGGCTGCTCCATGCGCGCCGGTTCGCCACGGTACAGCCAGCGCGGCAGCGTGGCCTGCGCCGGCGGCGGCAGCTGCGCCTCGAACACCAGCGCCTGCGGGTCCTGCGTCGGGCTGGCGTACACCTTCAGGTTCAGCCCCATGCTGGCGCGCACGCCGGCGGCGGCGTAAATCTTCTCTATCATCGGGCCGGGACGCATCACCATCGCCGTCTCGCCTTCCAGCGCGGCGCGGCGCGCGGCCGGATCGGCCGGTTCCGCGCCGAAGCGGTACACCGGCATCGACACCACCACGCCCAGCCGCGGCTCCGGACCTTGCGCCAGCGGCACCAGCTTGCCGGCGGTGGGCAGGCCGGTGTCGTAGGACTGCTGGCGCGCGCCGCCGTCCAGCGCCGGCCAGGCCGTGTCCAGGCCGAGCGCGGCCTCGTTGCCGGCCAGCGGCTCGATAAAGTCGATCACGCGGTAACTGGCGCGCTCTCCGGCGGGCACCGGCCGGCCGTCGCGCATTTCAGTCAGCGCGGTGCCCGGAATCACGGCCGCCAGCTCGGCTTCCAGCGCGGCGCGCTCGGCGTGGCTGATCAGGCGCAGATGGCTGATGCCCTGCACATAGGGCGCGCGCTCGAGGATGGGACGGGTGAACAGGCGGAATTCGGTGCGCGTGACTTCCTGGTGGCTGGCGAACAGCTGGTTGACCGAGTTGAGGCCGGCCAGCGCGTTGCCCACGCCCTGTTGCAGGACGAACAGCCGCGCGTGCGCGCGCTGCATGAAAGCGAGCGACACCTTGTCCCGCTCCAGCCTGCTGACACCGGCCGACAGCAGCACCGTGCAGCCCAGGCCGCACAGCAGCGCCAGCGCCATGGGGCGGTAGTTCGTCAAGCGGCCCGGCAGCGGCTGCGAAGTGGCGGAAATCGGAGTGGGGGAAGCACTAATCGGATTCACCCGTCGTGGATGCTGGTAAAACCACAAGATTAGCATGGATGGCGCTGGCGCGGCGGCATCAGATCGTGCCGCTGGGCATATAATGGCGTCACCGTGTACATTCGGGAACAACCCGGCTTGTCAACTATGGCTTCTTACTTCGTACGCTGGACCTTCGCACGCTCGATCGCCTGCCTGGGCGCTGTGCTGGCACTGGCCTTGCTGTGGCCGGCCGGTCCCGCCCGCGCCAACACCGCCGTGCTGTTCAACGGCGGGCTGGTGGTGGGCTGCAGCTACGCGCCGGCCACCACCACCTATACCTGCGCGCCGTTCTCGTCCACCCAGGACGTCACCATCGCCAGCGGCTACAAGGTGGTGCTGACGGGGCCGATGGACTTCGATTACAACCAGCAGCTCAACATGAGCGGCACGGCCCAGCTGCAGGTGGCGGGCAACCTCGATATCGGCGGCGTCAAGACCAGCAACCTGAATATCACCGGCGGCTCGCTGATCTCCAGCGGCGAGTTCAGGATGGGCGCCCAGGTGCAAACCATCGTGGCCAACATCAGCGCCGCCAGCATGAAGATCGGCACCGGCTCGGACACCAAGGTAACCGGCACGCTGACGGCCACCGGCCAGATCGACATCGCCTCGCACGCCACCATCATCGGCGCCATCAGCGGCGGCAAGGTCACCACCGGCTCCCCGGTTTCGCTGACGGGCGACGTGACGGCCAGCGTGTCGTTCAACCTGTCCTCGGGCAGCACGCTGACCGGCGACCTGGTGTCGCCGGTGGTGTCGCTGGACGCGTCGCCGTCCCGCGTCAACGGCAACGTCACCGCCAGCACCTCGCTCACCATCGCGTCGGCCAGCAGCGTAAACGGCAACGTGGTGGCCGGCGCGGTGGTGTTGCAATCGTCCGAGGCTTACATCACCGGCACCGCGCTGGTCGATACGCTGAAGCTGAACTGGCATGGCCGCGTGTACCAGGCCGTCACCTGCCGCAACGGCACCAGCGCCAGCCCGTGCAATTGCGTGGACGACGACAGCGGCTACGCCAACACCAGCTACAAGACCGTCTGCACGCCGCCGGGCGGCAACACGGTGCACCACTACCAGATCACCCACGACGGCCAGGGGCTGACCTGCCAGCCGGAGAGCGTCACGGTGAAAGCCTGCGCCAACGCCGCCTGCACTTCGCTGTACACCGGCGCAGCGCAAGTGACGCTGTCGCCCAACACGGTGGAATCGCCGGCCCCCGCGTTCAGCCTGGCCAGCGGCACCGCCAGCGCCTATGTGCGCAAGACTACCGAGGGCGACGTTGCGCTCGCTGTCACAGCCGCCACCCCTGCAGCGGCGACAGCCACCACTTGCTCCGCCCCGTCCGGCGCATCGTGCACCATGAAATTCGCCGACGCCGGCTTTCAGGTATTCGCCGATCCGCGGCTGGCAGGCGTGGCCGACAGTTTCAGGATCGAGGCCCTGAAAAAGAACGAGCTGGCGCCCGCCAGCTGCATACCGCTGATCGCCAACAGCACCAGGCCCGTGGTGATGCGCTGCGCCTACAAGGACCCGGCCGCCAACAGCAATACGCTAAGCCGCAACGTCAACCTGACCAACGGCAGCGGCGCCAGTGCCGCGCTGGTGTGCGGCAGCGGCGACTTCACCGCGGCCCAGGGGGTCAGCCTGCCGCTGGCGTTCGACGCCAGCGGCAGGGCCTCGGGCACGCTGGCCTACGACGACGTGGGCGCACTGGCCCTGTCGGCCGAATACACCGCCAGCGGCGCCAACTTCGTTACCGCGGACGGGAAAAGCGCCGCCTTCGTCGTGGCGCCGCACCACTACGGCATCGACAACGCAAGCGCAGCGGGCGTGGCAAATCCAGGCGCCACCAGCGCCGCCGGTCCGGTGTTCGCCAAGGCCAGTGCCCTGTTCACGGTGCGGGTAACGGCGCTGAGCAAGAACAATGTCATCAGCGCCAATTTCGGCAAAGAGAGTTCGCCCGGCCGCTTCAGGCTGACGCACCAGCTGGTCGATCCGGCGCCTGCGAGCGGCTACAAGGGCACGCTGTCGGTGCCAAATGAGCTGGCCTTCGGAGCCGCCATCAATGCCGGCGCCAATGGCGGCTCCCCGGGGCGTTTCCTGATTGGCGGGCTGGCATGGAACGAGGTGGGCATCATCTCGCTGACCGCCTTTACGGAACAGGTGGGGCTGTACGCATCGGTCGACAAAGACAAGCTTGAAGAAGGCAGCCTGGCCACCCTCCCCAACTACAATATCGGCCGCTTCACTCCGGACCATTTCGACACCGCCCTCACCGCTCCGGACGCGGCACCCGTCATGCTCTGCCCTGCGGGCGTGTTCCCCGTCACCTGCGCCGCCAACCGCTTTGTCTACTCGGCGCAACCGTTCGGCCTGACCGTCAATGCCATGAGCGGCGGCGCTGCGCCCACGCTGACCCAGAACTACGCGGGCAGCTACGCGCGGCCGATCGCCATCACCGCCTGGAACGCGGCGGGCGCCACCGGCGCGGCCAACGACAATCCGGAGTTCCGGCCGGTGGACAATGCGGCCACCAGCATCAGCGGTGCCGGTGGCCCGTCCGTGGAGAGGCAGTTCGCCTTCGCCGCAGGCCTTGGCCAGGGCGACATCAAGTACGCCTTCAGCGCAAGCGCCTCTCCCGGCGTGCAGCTGAACACCATCTCCCGGCCAACGAATGTATTCTTCCGCGCAACCGACGCCGACAACGTGAGTTCGCAGCGCAGCGGCGCGGTGGAAGCCGGCGTCGCCGTGGTGGCCGGCCGCCTGCAAGTGGCGCACAGCTACGGCTCGGAACTGCTCCGGCGCCAGGTGAACGTGGAAGCGCAGTATTGGACCGGCAGCCAGTTCCTGCACAATAAAGTGGATGTCACCCAGGGCGCCACCGCACTGGGAGGCCTCAACGTGCTTAAATTTAGCGGCTGCACCAAAAACCTGGCCGCCGGCACAGCCTGCTATGCCGGCCTGGCGGCGGCCGACCCGGCGGCCAAGCTGAACTTCGTGGGCGGCCGCTCCTCGCTGCGCGTCGCCGCACCCGGCGCCGGCCGCAACGGCACAGCGAACCTGAGCGTGGATGCCGTCCCCTGGCTGCCCAGCACCAGCGGCGTCCTCACTTACGGCGTGTACCGTTCGCCGGTGATTTACCTGCGCGAACTGCATTGAGCCTGCGCGGCTACCGCAGTGCCGGAACTGCGGTAGCATGGCCGTTTTTCCCACCAACGATAAAGGAGCGGGCATGAACAGCAGTTCCCAGTGGATAGAGATACAGGGCGATGGCGGCGTGTTCGGCGCCTACCTGGCGCTGCCGCGCAACCCGGCCGCCAGCGGCGGCGCGCCCGGCATCGTGCTGCTGCAGGAGATTTTCGGCGTCAATGAACACATACGCGGCGTAGCCGAGCAGTACGCGGCCGACGGCTACGTGGTGCTGGCGCCGGACCTGTTCTGGCGCCAGGGCGCGCGCATCGAACTGGGCTACGGGGAGGCCGACTGGCAGCGCGCCGTGCAGCTCAAGCAGGCCAGCAGCGTCGCCCAGGCCCAGGCCGATATCCGCGCCGCCGCGCAAGCGCTGCGCGCCCTGCCCGGCGTGGGCGCCAGGATCGCCTCGCTCGGCTTTTGCTACGGCGGCTTGCTGTCCTACCACGCGGCCGCCAATGGCGACGTGGACGCGGCCGTGGCCTACTACGGCGGCGGCATCCAGAATGCGCTCGAGCGCGCCGGCGACATCCATGTGCCGCTGATGATGCACTTCGGCGCCCGCGACAGCCACATTCCGCTGGACGCGGTAAAGAAAATCGCCGAGCGCTTCGACGACCGCGACAACGTGGAAGTGCACGTCTACACCGAAGCCGAACACGGCTTCAACTGCGGCCACCGCGCCAGCTACCGCCAGCAGCCGGCCGCCCTGGCGCACGGCCACACGCTGGTGTTCCTCAGCGAAACCATCTGAGCCGCCGTCCGCAGCGCGTCTCTCCCCAATGGCGCATAGTATGCCGCCGCGCGCGGCGGCATACTGCAGGCTACCGCTAAAGTCCGCAGGAGAACCGCATGAGTACCCAAGCCAGCCATCCCACGCCCGACACCGACCCAGTCCTGATCCTCATCAACGGCTGTTTCCACACGGTCGATAAATCCCAGCCGCAAGCGAGCGCGGTCGCCATCCAGGGCGGCAAATTTCTCGCCGTGGGCGACGCCGACGAGGTGATGCGCCACCACACGCCCACCAGCCAGGTGATCGACCTGAACGGACGCAGCGTGGTGCCCGGCCTGAACGACTCGCACCTGCACCTGATCCGTGGCGGCCTGAACTACAACCTGGAACTGCGCTGGGAAGGCGTGCCCTCGCTGGCCGACGCGCTGCGCATGCTCAAGGAGCAGGCCCTGCGCACGCCCAGCCCGCAATGGGTGCGCGTGGTGGGCGGCTGGAATGAATTCCAGTTCGCCGAGAAGCGCATGCCGACCCTGGACGAGATCAACGCCGCCGCGCCGGACACGCCGGTGTTCGTGCTGCACCTGTACGACCGCGCGCTGCTCAACCGCGCCGCGCTGCGCGTGGTGGGCTACGACAAGGACACGCCCAATCCGCCCGGCGGCGAGATCCAGCGCGACGCGTCCGGCAACCCGACCGGCATGCTGATCGCCCGTCCCAACGCCATGATCCTGTACGCCACGCTGGCCAAGGGCCCCAAGCTGCCGCTGGACCTGCAGGTCAATTCCACGCGCCAGTTCATGCGCGAACTGAACCGCCTGGGCGTGACCTCCGCCATCGACGCCGGCGGCGGCTTCCAGAACTACCCGGAAGACTACTCGGTGGTGGACCAGCTGGCGCGCGACGACCAGCTCACCATCCGCATCGCCTACAACCTGTTTACGCAAAACAAGGGCAAGGAGCTGGAAGACTTCGAGAAATGGACCGGCATGGTCACGCCGGGCCAGGGCACGGACTTCTACCGCCACAACGGCGCCGGCGAAATGCTGGTGTTCTCGGCGGCCGACTTCGAGGACTTCCTGGAGCCGCGTCCGGACCTGAATCCGGACATGGAAGCGGAGCTGGAAAAGGTGGTGCGCCACCTGGTCAGCAAGCGCTGGCCGTTCCGCCTGCACGCCACCTACGACGAATCGATCTCGCGCATGCTGGACGTGTTTGAGAAAGTGAACCGCGACATCCCCTTCGGCGACCTGCACTGGATGTTCGACCACGCCGAGACCATCAGCCCGCGCAACATCGAGCGCGTCAAGGCGCTCAACGGCGGCATCGCCATCCAGCACCGCATGGCCTTCCAGGGCGAGTACTTCGTGGAGCGCTACGGCACGGAAGCGGCCAAGGCCACGCCGCCCGTCAAGCGCATGCTGGAGAACGGCGTGCCGGTGGGCGCCGGCACCGACGCCACCCGCGTGGCCAGCTACAACCCGTGGACCGCGCTGTACTGGCTGGTGTCCGGCCGCACCGTGGGCGGCATGCGCCTGTACGACGCCGGCGCCAAGCTCTCGCGCGACACCGCCATCGAACTGTGGACCGCCGGCAGCGCCTGGTTCTCCAATGAACAGGGCAAGAAGGGCCGCATCCAGGAAGGCATGCTGGCCGACCTGGCGGTGCTGTCGGCCGACTTCTTCACGGTGGACGAGGACGCCATCAAATCGATCGAATCGGTGCTGACCATCGTCGGCGGCAAGGTGGTCCACGGCCAGGCCGAGTTCACGCCGCTGGCGCCGCCGGCCATCCCGGTGCTGCCGGACTGGTCGCCAGTGGCCAGCACGCCGGGACACTGGCGCCGGGCCGCGCCCGCGCCGCAGGCAGCCGCCGCGCTGCCGCACCAGTGCCAGGGGCCGTGCGGCGTGCACGCGCACGCGCACGACCGCGCGCGCCGCTCGTCGGTGCCGGTATCGGACTTCAGCGGCTTCTGGGGCGCGCTGGGCTGCAGCTGCTTCGCGTTCTGACGGGGGCGGCCATGAACTACACGAAAATCGGGCTGGGCCTGGTGCTGTCCTTTGTGGTGGGCGCCGGCTGCAAGCTGTTCGGCATTCCGGCCGCGTCGCCGCCGGTGCTCAGCGGCGCGCTGCTGGTGTTCGCCATGAGCAGCGGCTACTGGCTGGTGGACCGCTACCTGGCCGGCAGCCAGGCCCGCCAGCCGGCGCAGAACAAGCAGCACTGCGGCGGCCACGCGCTGGAGCGCGGCCAGGAGGAGGCGAACCAATGAGCCCGCTCTTCATAGGCGCCCTGCTGGGGCTGGCCGTTGGCGGCGTATGCCGCTGGTTCGACATCCCCTCCCCGTCGCCGCCGACGCCGGTCGGCGCGCTGCTGGTGGTGGCCATGACGGCCGGCTATGTCGCCGCCGGCATGATGTAGAGGCAGCTCAACACTCCCTGAGCATGGTGCGCAGGCTGGCGCCGCTGGCCGGGCACGCCGCCGTTTCGGCAGCGCCGGCAGGCCGGCGGCCGACCCCAGCTACGCTGCCAGGGTGCCGGCATCCTTCACCATGGTCTGCCCTTGCGGGCAGCCCCATGGTGACACAGAACGGTCTTGCTTACATATTGGAATCCACCGCGCCACCCGGCCTGTCGTAGCGCGGCGCCGCCTCGCCGCCCGGCGCCCGGCGCAGCCGGCGCAGCTGCAGCGTGGCGCCGATCAGGAACACCAAGAACAAAATGCCGGCGGCCACTTTCAGCCATTCGGCTTCCGGGCTGTCGGCCAGCGGCTTGCCCACCGGCAAGCGCACCGCCGTTTCCGTCATGGCCGGAATCATGTGGAAAAAGAAGGTCAGCGAGTAGCTGACCGTCATCACGGCGGCGGACCGGGCGCCGAACAGGCTGCCGCGCGCGGCCAGCCAGGCCAGGCCCAGCACCAGCAAAGTCAGCACGCCCAGCGCGTGGGGCTTGCCGAAACCGCCGCGCTCGACGATGCCGAAGCCGGTTAAACAGGTGAGCACGGTGGTCCAGATGTAAACCTGGCCCAGCAGGTTGGCGGGGGTGATGCCTTTGTCGCGCCAGAAGGCGATCAGGCCGGCCGCGACTGCGACTAGGCTGATGGCAGTGTGGACGGCGCCCAGCGGTGTAAGTCCAAGCATGATGTCGGTCCTTAGCAAAATGGTGGGGGTGCGCAGCGAGCGCGCTGCCAAGCCATGCTAGTCCTGTTGCGCTGCGCCGTCTTATGGCAAAAGGCAGGGATGGGCTGACGCTGCGCTAACATCATGCAATGTCCTTACGGAAGCTCCTATTCCTCGCGGCATTGCTGCCGCCGCCGACCGCCGCCGGCCCCTTGCGCGTGGGCGGCTTCGTGGTGGCGCCCATCATCACGGGCGCGCCGGGCGCGCCATCGAGCGCCTGAAAAACGGCGCCATCGACATCCTGCTGGTGACCAGCGAACGCTATGACCACCTGCCGGAGGTGGCAATGTTCAACTGGTCCTATCTGCGCACGCAGCCGCACCTGGCCGTGCGCCGGGATGCGCCGCTGAACGGAGTGCAGTCGCTGCAGCAGCTGGCCGGCATGGAGCTCGGCTGGGTGGGCGGCACCACGGTGCCGGCGCCGCTGCAGGGCGTATTCGGCGCGGGCCGACGCGGCTGCCATCGCGCGCTTCAACAAGGCAGCCAGCGCCGCCTTTGCCGGCCAGCAGTTCAAGTCCTATCTCGAGCAGTACATGCGCAAAATGGGCCCGCATTGACGCGCCACAAAGGCAGCGCCGGTACCGCCTGAAGCGGCGCCGTGCTGCGCGCCGCCGGCCGCGCCGGCCCGCTACAATGGCTGCCACGGATATGGAGGCTGCCATGCGATCGACTGCGCTGAGAATGCTGGTTCTGTCCTTGGCCCTGGCGGGCCTGGCCGCGTGTGGCGGCGGCGGCGGCGGCGGCAGCGTCAGCGCGCCGCTGGTGCCGGCGCCGCCCCCGGTCACCGCGCCTCCCGTGACGCCGCCGCCCACGCCGCCGGCCACCGTGCAGCTGGCCTTGCAGAGCGTGGCCAGCGGGCTGGCGCAGCCGCTGTACCTGACCGCGCCGGCCGGCGACAACCGCCTGTTCGTGGTCGAACGCCCGGGCCGCATCCGCATTATCGCCAACGGTACGCTGCTGGCCACGCCCTTCCTCGACATCAGCAGCCGCACCAGCACCACCGGCGAGCGCGGCCTGCTGTCGATGGCGTTCCACCCGCAATACGCGCAGAACGGCAGCTTCTTCCTCTATTACACCGACCTCAACGGCGACATTGCCGTGGACCGCATGAAGGTGTCGGCCAGCAACGCCAACCTGGCCGATCCCGCCACGGCGGGCCGCGTCATCACCATCCCGCACCGCGAATTCAGCAACCACAACGGCGGCCAGCTGGCCTTCGGGCCGGACGGCTACCTGTACATCGGCACCGGCGACGGCGGCGGCGGTGGCGATCCGCAGCGCAATGCCCAGAACCTCGGCTCGCTGCTGGGCAAGCTGCTGCGGCTGGACGTGGGCATCATCGTGCCCGGCCAGACTTACGGCATCCCGTCCGGCAACCCCTACGCGGGCCAGGCGGGACGGCGCGGCGAAATCTGGGCTGCCGGGCTGCGCAACCCGTGGCGCTTCTCGTTCGACCGCGCCGACGGCCTGCTGTACATCGCCGACGTGGGCCAGGAACAGCGCGAGGAAGTGAACGCGGTGGCGGCCACGCAGGGCGGCCAGAACTACGGCTGGAACATCATGGAAGGCACGGCCTGCTACAACGCCGCCAGCTGCGACCGGGCCGGCCTGACCCTGCCGGTATTTGAATACCTGCACGGCGCCAGCGACGTGAACGGCTGCTCGATCACCGGCGGCTATGTGTACCGGGGCGCGGCCATCCCCGAACTGGCGGGCACCTATTTCTATTCGGACTACTGCAAGGGTTACCTGAAAAGCTTGGTCTACCGCAACGGCACGGTCAGCGCGGCGCAGGAATGGGCGGTGGACAATCCAGGCAATGTGCTGTCGTTCGGACAGGACGCGCAGGGCGAGCTGTACGTGCTGGCCGGCGGCGGCCAGGTATACCGCATCGTCCGCCGCTGAGGCGGCGCGAGGTAAAATGGCGGGGATTGCAACCCGCCCTCCCGCTCATTTCGCTTATTTCGCCATGGCCCGCCTGAAACTTGAATTCCCGGAAGACCAGTTTTACTTTTCCACCCAGCTGACCGTACGCGTCACCGACATCAACGGCGCCAACCATCTGGGCAACGATTCGATGATCTCCATGATCTCGGAGGCACGCGCGCGCTTCCTGTACGAGTTCGGCGTGCGCGAGACGGAGGGCGACGGCAACGGCATCATCGTCACCGACCTGGCCACCACCTACAAGGCCGAAGCCCATGCGCGCGACCATTTGCTGTTCGAGGTGGGCGTGATGGACTTCAATAAATACGGCGGCGACATTACCTTCCGCATCACGCGCCCGCTGGACCAGGCGCTGGTGGCGATGGCCAAGTCGGGTTTCGTCTTCTTTAACTACAAGAGCAGCCAGGTGGTGCCGATGCCGGAGGACTTCCTGGCGAAGTTCCCCCGGGTAAACTGGCTGGACTAAGCATTGCAGGCTCAGCCGCGCGCGCCGCGCACCTTCACGCCGAAGGTCTTGCTGAACCAGTCGTCCAGCATCTGCTTTTCATAGCGCAGCGGCTCGTTGGCGGTGGCCATGCGGGCGCGGTCCATATAGTTCATGTCGGACAGCTTGGCGTCGCCGCTGCGCAGCACCTTGCCGCCCTCTTCCAGCGTGTAGCGCAGTTCCATGCGCGGCCAGTCGGCCATGCCGCGCATGACGCGGATTTCATTGGCGCCGCGGCGGCTCATGTCGATGCGGCCGGCCAGGTCCAGGTCGGTCACTTCCACCTTCAGTTCCTGCCCGGCGGGCAGCAGCTTGCCCAGCTCGGCGAAGTGCGCGCTCAGGTCTTCCAGCACGCGCTCGCGGTCGATCGGCGAGAACGGCATGTCCGGGAACTTCTCGGGTTCGACATAGGTGACGGTGGCGCCGGCCAGGGCGCCGCCGCTGGCCAGCGCGGCCAGGGCCGCCAGCACGGCGGCGGCGGTATAACGGAATGCACGCATGATGATTCCTTTCACATAGAGCATAGCGGATCGTTTCAATATACTCCGTTTGCGCCGCCTTGCCCCGCCTTGAAATGATTTCTTACGATTAATACAAAAGGCCGGCGCCATCGCTGGCGCCGGCCTTTTTTACGGCCAGTTAGCGCTTAGCTGCCGATGCGGCCGCCGTCATTTTTGGTGATGACGATGGTGGCCGAACGCGGACGCTTGCCGGCGCCGTAGCCGGCGCTGGCCGGCCACTGGCTGGTGTACTTGCTCGGGTCGGCCAGGTTGGCCTGGCTGGTGCCTTCGCCCGGATGCTGGATGTTGACGAACAGCGCCTTGCCGTCCGGCGTTTCGCAGATGCCGGTCAGTTCGCAGTCGACCGGGCCGACCAGGAAGCGCTTCAGCGTGTCGGCGGTGGCCGCCTTGCCGACGTAGGTGTCCACGGCCAGCGTGCCGCCGCCGGTGGTCGGGTAGCTCAGCGTGACTTTCTTGCCGTCGCCCACCTGGCCCGGCAGGCCGGCCAGCATCATGCAGTTGGTCACGTCGGTATAGGCGCCGTCGTCGGTCTGGATCCAGCAGATGCCGGTGGACGGGCTGAAGGCCAGGCCGTCCGGGCTGGAGAAGTCCTGGTCCGAAGTCAGGCTCGACAGGTTGACCTTGCCCGCGTCGGCGCCGCTTTCGGCGCCGAACAGGTACACGTCCCAGGTGAAGCTCAGCGCGGTGGAGCCGGCCAGCGCTTCCTTCACGCGCAGGATGTGGCCGTTCGGGTTGCCGTTCTGCGACGCAGTGCCCTTCATGTCGGTGTAGGCGCGTGGATTGGCGCTGTCCGGCGCCAGCGCCGACGAACCGGTCGGGTTGACGTTACGGTTGCTGTTGTTGGTCAGCGAGAAGTACACCTCGCCGTTGGCCGGGTTGACCGAGCACCATTCAGGACGGTCCATCTTGGTGGCGCCGACCGCGTCGCCAGCCAGGCGGGCGTTGATCAGTACGTCGGCCTGGTCGGCGAACTTGTAGCCGGCGTAGGCGGCGATGGCCGGGTTGCTGATGGACAGCTCGATCCAGCTGCCGGAACCGTCGGCGGCGAACTTGGCCACGTACAGCTTGCCCGAATCGAGGTATTTGTCGCCGGTGGCCAGCATGTCGGCCGGGTTGGCGTCGGCCGCGCTCCAGACGGCGCTGGAGACGAACTTGAAGATGTACTCGTTGCGCGAGTCGTCGCCCATGTAGACTGCCAGCGGCTGGCCGGCCACCACTTTGCCGAAGGCGGCGCTTTCATGCGCGTAGCGGCCCAGCGCGGTGCGCTTCCTGACGGCCTTGGCCTTGTTGTACGGATCGGCTTCGACAATGTAGCCCATGCCGTTCATTTCATTGCGGTAGTCGTCGCTGCCGTCGGCGGACGCGCCCAGCTTGCTGTTGTTCCAGCGCGCGTACTTGTCGTCGGCGCCGCCGGTTTCCCAGGCGTGGCGCGAAGCGGCGCCCTGGCTGCGGCCGTAGCGGTTCAGCGAGGCCACGCTCTTGTCGTTGCCGCGCGCGGCATTGTCGGCCGCGCCGCGCACGAAGTAGCCGGACCAGTTTTCTTCACCGGACACGAAGCTGCCCCATGGGGTCTTGCCGGTGCCGCAGTTGTTCAGCGTGCCGCGCGTCTTGGTGGCGTCCTTGGAGTACTTGGTCACCAGCAGCGCGTTGCCGCGCGCCGGGCCGGAAATCTCGCATTCGGTCAGGCAGGTGACGCGGCGGTTGAAGGCCGAATCCTTGACGTATTCCCACTTGCCGCCGGTCTTGCGCACTTCGACCATGGACAGGCCGTGCAGCGCGGTTTCGCGGTCCACTTCGGCGGCCGGGCGCGGCAGCGTGTTGGTGCCGCCGTTGGCGTGGATGAAAAAGGACGACAGCTGCTGGTTGGTGGTCGCCTCGTGGTTGACGGCCAGGATGCCGCGCTCGACGGCGCTGGCGGACGGCTTGCCGTCGGCGCTCAGGCCGAAGAATTCCATGCCGTCGTGGTGGTCGCCGGCGCGGTTTTCGAAGTCGGCGTCGGTGCCGTCGTTCTTGAAGGCGGTGGCGCTGGCGGTCAGCGGATCGCCCAGCGCGTACAGCACGCTGGCGGTGTAGCCAACCGGCACGGTGACGACGTCGGCCAGGCTCTTGGCCACGGCGGTGAAGCCGAGCAGCTTTTCAGCCGGCGGCGGCGGGATCACCGGATCGGGCACGGTGGGCGAGACGATGTTGTCGCTGCCGCAGGCGCTCAAGCCCATGGAACCGAGCACCACCGTGGCGGCGCTGGCGGCGCCGCCGCGCAGCAGGCTGCGGCGGCTGATACGCTGCTCCAGCACGGTGCTGAAATGTTCGTTCGGGGTATCGTTGTAGCCAATGTCGTCTGGATCGATGGAAGCTGGCACGCGGTCTTTGCTGTTCATGGTTCTTGTCTTTTAGAGTGGAGGGGCTGCGACGCCGGCCATTCTATGCAAGGAAAATGACAACATTGTGACTTGCATGGTGCGTCAGCGCACGGCGGACGCGGCGGGACTTCACGCACACTGGGCCATCGCATGCGGGAGGCGCCATGCCCGAAGGTCCATCCATCGTCATCCTGAGGGAAGAAGCGGCCGCTTTCAGCGGCCGCAGCATCGCCGCCGCCGGCGGCAACAGCAAGGCGGTCGACTACGCCCGCCTGGTCGGCCAGCCCGTGCTGGCCCTGCACAGCTGGGGCAAGCACTTCCTGATCGAATTGCCGGAGCTGGTGCTGAGGATCCATTTCCTGCTGTTCGGCAGCTACCGCATCAATGCGCGCAAGGACGCGATGCCGCGCCTGAGCCTGCAATTCCAGGGCGGCGGCGAGTTCAACTTCTACGCGTGCTCGGTGCAGCAGCTCGAGACTGGACGGGAGGGCGGCCTGGACGCGCTGTACGACTGGCGCGCCGACGTCATGTCGGACCGGTGGCAGCCGGCCCTGGCGCTGAAAAAGCTGCGCGCCGCGCCCGCCATGCTGGCCTGCGACGCCTTGCTGGACCAGAATATTTTCTCCGGCGTGGGGAATATCATCAAAAACGAAGTACTGTTTCGTGTGCGCATACACCCGCTGTCCGAGGTGGGCGCGCTGCCGCCGGCAAAGCTGCGTGCGCTCGTCAAAC
The DNA here is from genome assembly GCF_059704565.1 of Massilia sp. NBRC 108631. Taxonomy (NCBI): domain Bacteria; kingdom Pseudomonadati; phylum Pseudomonadota; class Betaproteobacteria; order Burkholderiales; family Oxalobacteraceae; genus Massilia; species Massilia sp. NBRC 108631. The sequence continues at coordinate 48,973 of NZ_BAAKJE010000071.1, read as the reverse complement.
AGGCGCGGGAGTACAGTTTCGAATTCAAGGCCTGGAAGCAAGCCTGTGAACTGAAAAAGCACTGGCTGGTGCATACGAAAAAGAGGTGTCCCAAGTGCAAGAACCCTTTGACAAAGGGGCATCTGGGGCGCACCAGGCGGCGCAGCTTCTATTGCGAACGTTGTCAAAAAGTGTATAAAAATTTGCCGCAGTTGCTCGATTGTTGTTAAGCTTACGTGTAATTTTTATTGCCTGTTGTTAATCCACTGGCTGTGGGACTACAATCAAAAGAGTGCGCCTAAAAATTGCGCATACAAGTGTCTTTTTGCGGAAATACGCCTTATGTCTTTTTTGTCCTCACCGTCGCCCAAGCTTGCGCCATGGAAAGTTCTGCTGGTCGATGACGAACCCGATATCCACGACGTCACCAAGCTCACGCTGAGCCGCTTCCGCCTCGACGGCCGTGCACTCAGCTTTGTGCACGCCTACAGCGGCGCCGAGGCCAAGGAAGTGCTGGCGCGCGAGCAGGACATCGCGCTGGTGTTCCTGGACGTGGTGATGGAACAGGAGGACAGCGGCCTGGAAGTGGCGCGCTGGATGCGCCAGGAACTGGACAACCAGTTCACCCGCATCGTGCTGCGCACCGGCCAGCCGGGCCAGGCCCCGGAAGAGCGCGTGATCGTCAATTACGACATCAACGACTACAAGGAAAAAACCGAGCTGGACCGCACCAAGCTGTTCACCACCACCTTCGCCGCGCTGCGCGCCTACCGCGACATCATGAAGGTGGAGGAGGCCCGCATCGCCCAGCTGAACTACCGCGAAGGCCTGGAGCGCGTGATTGCCGCCTCGGCCCATATCTTCCAGCAGCGCAACCTGAAGGACTTCGCCAACGGCCTGCTGCAGCAAGTGGTGGCGCTGCTGCGCCTGGAAAACAGCATGCTGCTGCGCCTGCGCGCGGCCACCGCCATCAGCGGCGAGAACGAATACGAAATCCTGGCCAAGATCGGCGACGAGGAAAACATCCTGACGCCCGAACTGCTGGCCCAGCTGGACGACGCCAAGAGCAACCGCATTTCCAAGGTGCAGGGCGACACCTATGTCGGCTACTTCCCCAACAGCAGCGGCAAGGCGTCGCTGCTGGTGCTCAAGGGCGTGGAAGAAATTTCCGAGATCGACACCAAGCTGCTGGAAGTGTTCTGCTCCGGCGTGGCGATCGCCTTCGACAATATCCTGCTGACCCAGGAAATCACCGACACCCAGGCCGAGCTGATCCTGCGCCTGGGCGACGTGGTGGAATCGCGCTCGAACGAAGCCGGCAACCACGTGCGGCGCATGTCCGAAGTGTGCCATTTGCTGGCCGTGGCCAGCGGCATGCCGGACGACGAAGTGGCCGTGCTGCGGCACGCCGCGCCGATGCACGACATCGGCAAGATCGCCACGCCGGACGCGGTGCTGCTCAAGCCGGGCAAGCTGGACGCGGCGGAGTGGGAAATCATGAAGCAGCACCCGGCGGTGGGCCTGTCCATCCTGGACGGCTCGCAGCGGCCGATCCTGAAGGCGGCCGCCGTGATCGCGCACCAGCACCACGAGAAATTCGACGGCAGCGGCTATCCGCAGGGCCTGCGGGGCGAGAACATCCACCTGTACGCCCGCATCGTGGCCGTGGCCGACGTGTTCGACGCGCTGATGCACAAGCGCTGCTACAAGGACGCCTGGCCGGTGGAGCAAGTGGTGAGCCATTTGCGCGAAGTGGCCGGCCAGCACCTGGACCCGGTCTATGTCGAGCACCTGATCAACAACATCGACAAGGCGCTGGCCATCAACGAGCGCTTCCCGGACTAAGCCGGCCCGCCCTGCGGAAACCGGCTGCCGCCGGTTTTTTTTCGCCTGCCGCGCACCACCGGCGAGGTCCCTCAGCTGCCCCTCGCGGGGCTGGCACCGCCCCTTCGCCAGGTATTTAAACCTGGGGCTTGCCGTGCTGGACGCGCGGGAAGCGCAGGTTGTAGTGCAGGCCCATGTTGGGGGCGCTGACCACTTTGATGGTGCCGCCCAGTGGTCCGGTCACCAGGTTATACAGGATGTGGGCGCCCAGCCCGCTGCCGCCGGAGCCGCGCTTGGTGGTGAAGAAGGGGTCGAACAGCTGGCTCAAGGTGCCCTGGTCCATGCCGATGCCGTCGTCGCTGTAGTCGAAGTGCACATGCTCGCCTTCGATCCGGCCCTTGATCTTGATCGAACCGGACTGGCCGTCGCCAAAGCCGTGCACCAGCGAGTTGACCACCATGTTGGTGACGATCTGCGACACCGCGCCCGGGAAACTTTCCATCTGGATGTCCGGCGGGCAGTCCACCTGCACCTCGATGGGTTTGCCCTTCAGCTTGGGCTGCAGCGACAGCAGCACTTCGTCCAAGTATTTGCGCAGGTTGAAGCTGCGCACATTGTCGGACGACTGGTCCACCGCGACCTGCTTGAAACTGCGCACCAGCGCGGCCGCGCGCTGGGTGTTGGTGGTCATGATGCGCAGCGTCTGGTCGACAATGTCGAAGAACTGGTTCAAGCCCTCCTCGTCCAGCGCGCCGCTGGCCAGGTCTTCCTTGGTCAATTTCAATTCCTGCACCAAGTGGCTGGTGGCGGTCACGCAGATGCCCAGCGGGGTATTGATCTCGTGCGCCACGCCGGCCACCAGGCGGCCCAGCGAGGCCAGCTTTTCCTGCCGCACCAGCTCGCCCTGCGCGGTCTGCAGTTGCGTCAGCGCCGTGTTCAGCGCCGCGTTCTGCTCTTCCAGCGCGGTCTTGGCGCGGCGGATGGCGCGGTCGGCCTGCAGGCGCGAGATCACCACCGCCACATGGCTGGCCATGAAGGCCAGCACGTCCAGGTCGGACTGCGAGTAAATCATGTCCTCGTCGTAGCTCTGCACCACCAGCACGCCGTAGGCGTAGTCGTTCAGCAGGATAGGCGCGCCCATCCAGCTGACGATGTCCTCGTTGCCCAGCGGCCGCTCCACGTCGCCCGACGCCATCAGCGCCAGGTAGCCCTCGCGGTCCAGCAGCACCGGCTGGCGCTGCTTGAGGATGTAGGAGGTCATGCCCACGCCGTAGGAGAAGCTGGTGCACGGCGCCGTCGGGTCTTTCTCGTCGACGAAGTAGGGTACCGTGATCTCGTTGTTGCTGGGGTGGTAAAGCGCGATCAGGAAATTGCGCACGGTCAGCACTTCGCTGATGGCCTGGTGCAGGCGCTGGTACATGGTGGCGCGGTCCCAGGCGCCACCGGACAGGCTGGCGATCTCGTACAGCGCGCGCTGCAGGTTTTCCGCGCGGCGCCGTTCGGCCACTTCGTATTCCAGCGCGGCGGTGCGCTCGTGTACCGCGCGCTCCAGCCGGTCCATGCTCTGCAGCCCCTGCAGCGCGCCCGACACGTGGTTGGCGATCAGCTGGAACAGCGCCTGGTCTTCCTCGTTGAAGGTGTGCTGCTTGTCATAGCTCTGGATCACCATGGCGCCCAGCACCTGGTGGTTGTGGTCCACCAGCGGACAGCCCATCCAGTGCTCGGCGGTGGTGCCCAGGCCCCAAGTGCTGCCGTCCACGCCGCGCGAGTTGTGCTCCTCGGCAGTCATGATCAGGCGCTGGCGGTTCAGGATCACCCAGGCGGTCGGCGACTGCTCCGGCGAGGCCAGCTCCACCACTTCGCTGCGGTCCGGCGCCTCGTCCACCTCGTCGACGAAATACACGAAGCGCACCGAGTTGGGACGGCCTTCATCGCTCAGCGCCACGTAGAAATTGGCCGTGTACATGATGCGGCCCAGCGCCTCGTGCACGGCCTGGACGAATTCGGCGATGTCGGTGCACGTGCTCGACTTCTGCCCGATTTCGAGCAAGATGCTTTGTACGGCTTCCAGGCGGCTGAGACGGCTTTCCATCGATTTTCCTATGAGCAAGTTAGCATAGGAATGGTACCAGTTCAGCCGGGCCGGCGGTAGCCGCTTTCTATCCACGCTGTGGCGCTGGCCACACTGAGCTTGAAGGTCGGCAGCGCGCGCACCTGGGCCAGTTCTTCGCCGTAGGGGTCGAACGCGGTCAGGGTGGCGTACGGCTCGTCCTCGTCCGGCGTGATGTCGAAGTTGACGGTGATGTAGGCGGCACCCTCGGTGTTGACGCGCACGCTCTTGTGCAACTGCGCGTGCAGCTGCTGCTCGTGGCGGCGCAGCACCTCGTTGGCGGTCTTGACCAGGGTGTTGAAGGCGTTGATGTCGAGCGGCTTGGGGTTTTTCTTGTCGCGCCCCATGGTCCACGGCCCCACCAGCGCCGGCTCCGGCTCGCCGTCCTTGATCATGGCCACGGCCCAGCCCTCGTCTTCGTCGTTCTTGATCACGCGCGCGGTCCAGCCGTTGGCTTGCCACAGGCGGTCTTCCTGCACCAGGGCGTCTTGTTCGTCGTCGGAAAGAAGGATATCGTCAGTCATGGGCGCTCGCTTTACTGGATATATATACAGTTAAAAACCGTATCATATCGCAATTTACGCCTTGCGCGGAACTGTTGTCGAATTGCGCACCACCAGTTCCGGTTTCAACCGGATTTCCACCTGGCCGCCGCCCTGCTCGTCCTTCTCCTCCTTCAGCCGGCGCAGCACCAGCTGGGCCGCCTGCACGCCCATGGCGTGGTGGCCGATGCGTATGGTGGTCAGCGGCGGATTGACCATGTCGACAAAGGGCATGTCGTTGTGGCCCACCACCGACACGTCCTCCGGGCAGCGCAGGCCGCGCTCGCGCAGCGCGTCGTAGCAGCCCAGCGCCAGCAGGTCGTTGCCGGCCAGGATGGCGGTCGCCTGCGGGTAGCGCTCCAGCGCCGCCAGGCAGCCGGCGCGTCCCGCCTCGCGCGTGTAGGCGCTGCAGTCGAACAGCCACATGTCGGCGCGCGCCACGCCGTGCGCCGCCAGCGCCAGTTCGTAGCCCTCGCGGCGCAGGTGGCCGGTGGACAGCGTCTGCGGCCCCACCAGGTGCACGATGCGGCTGTGGCCGAGCGCCAGCAGGTGCTCCACCGCCAGCCGCATGCCGGCATACTCGTCGTTCACCACGCTCGATACGCGGCCCCGGTCCTCGCTGCGGTTGACGGTCACCAGCGCCACCCCGGCCGCCAGGCAGTGGCCGATGACCGGATCGTCGCGCGTAGCGGTGGCCAGTATCAGCGCGTCCACCTGGCGCGCCAGCAGCTGGTCGACCACGAAGCGCTGCTGTTCCGGGTCTTCGCCGGCATTGGTCACCAGCGCCACATAGCCGTGCTTGCGCAGCGCGTCCTCGATGCCCAGCAGGATGGGCGGAAATACCGGGTTGGTGATGTCGGGCAGCATCACGCCGACGATGTTGGAGCGCCGCGTGCGCAGCGCCGCCGCCATCTTGTTGGGCCGGTAGCCATGCCTGGCCGCTTCCCTGAGCACCCGCTGCGCCACCTCCTCGCCCACCATGTGCCGCGTTTCCGGGTCCATCACGCGGCCGACCGTGGAGGTGTGCACGCCCAGGATCTCTGCCAGGCCCTTCAGCGTCATCTTTTTTTGCTGCATAGCATCTTCCAATAAGCGATGTCGTATTTTCGCACGCCGCTGCCGCCCAGCGTAAACGGAAGAATCGATGCGAACGTTCGCAAATATTTTCGCGTTCTTCTTGAATTGGATTGTCGATCTGCTAGTATCAGATCAATGCGAACGTTCGCATAACTTCTAACCAGCTTGAAGGAGACAGCAAGTGGACATGAACACCGCCAATATCATCGACGGCGAAGCCTCCGTCACCGCCGTGGCGCACGCCGCCATGGCCCGCACGCCCGACCCGCGCCTGCGCCAGCTGGTGGCCGCCTTTGTCGAGCACATGCACGCGCTGATACGCGAAGTGAACCTGACCGAAGCGGAATTCGACACGGTGCTGACATTCGTCGCCGACATCGGCCAGCAGACCAACGCCGTGCACAACGAAGTGGTGCTGGCAGCCGACGTGCTGGGCATCTCCACCCTGGTGGCGCTGCGCAACAACCCGCAGAACCAGGGCCAGAGCGCGGCCGCGCTGCTCGGGCCGTTCTGGCGCGCCGCGGCGCCGCTGTGCGACAACGGCGCCTCCATCGCGCGCGGCGATACGCCCGGCACCCCGATGCGGGTATTCGGCCAGGTGCGCGGCCTGGACGGGCAGCCCATCGCCGGCGCCAAGGTGGACGTGTGGCAGGCCTCGCCCGCCGGCCTGTATGAAAACCAGGACCCGCACCAGCCCGAGATGAACCTGCGCGGCTATTTCATCACCGGCGAGGACGGCCGCTACAGCTTCCGCACCGTGCGCCCGTCCGGCTATCCGGTGCCCACGCACGGCGCGGTGGGCGTGCTGCTGCGCCTGCAGCAGCGCCACTGCATGCGGCCGGCGCACGTGCACTTCATGGTGTCGCACCCGCGCTGCAAGACGCTGATCACCCAGGTCTTCGCCGACGACTGCGACCACCTCGGCAGCGACGTCTCCTTCGGCGTGACCAAGCCGCTGGTGGGACAGTTCGTGCGCCACGCCCCCCCCGGCGAGGACGCGTACTACACCCTCAATTACGACTTCGTGCTGGAACAGGGCGAGAGCTGCTTCCCCGAAGCGCCCATCAAATAAGGAACCATACATGCCATCCCAACTTCCACTCGCCGGCCAGGTGGCTGTCATCGCCGGCGGCGCCGGCGCCATCGGCTACGCCAGCGCGCAGCGGCTGGCCAGGCAGGGCGCGCGCATCGTGCTGCTCGGCCGCGCCGGCGGCGACGCGCACGCCAAGGCCGCCGCGCTGCCCGCTGTGCCGTCCGCCGGCGGCGCCCACTGCGCCATCGAGGCCGACCTGGCCGGCAGCGCCGCGCTGGCCCGCGCCGCCGCCGAGGTGCGCGAGCGCTACGGCCGCGCCGATATCCTGGTCAACTCGGCCGGCTTCACCCAGCCGGTGCCGCACGCCGACCTGGACGCGCTGAACGATGAGCTGATCGACGCCATCTTCACCGCCAACTGGCGTGCGCCGTTCGCCGCCATCCGCGCCTTCGCGCCGCTGCTGCGCGCGTCCGGGCATGGCCTGGTGGTCAACATCTCGTCCATCGCCGCCAGCACCGGCATCGGCAGCAACGTGGCCTACTGCGCCGCCAAGGCCGGGCTGGACACCATGGCCAATTCGCTGGGCCGGGCCCTGGCGCCGCACATCCGCGTCATCAACGTCTCGCCCGGCGTGGTGGACAGCCACTTCGTGCCCGGCCGCGACGCCGCCTTCAACAACAAGCAGGCCTCCACCACCCCGCTCCAGCGCATCGGCCAGCCGGACGACATTGCCGCCGCCGTGGAAGCCTGCGCCACCACGCTGCTGTTCGCCACCGGCAGCGTGATCCGCATCGACGGCGGCCGCCACCTCGGCGCGGCGTAAGGAGAGCACATGCACAAGACCATCATCACTTGCGCCGTCACCGGCAACATCGTCAAGCCCGGGCAGCACCCGGAGCTGCCGGTCACGCCGCGCCAGATCGCGCAAGCCTGCCTGGACGCCGCCGACGCCGGCGCCGCCGTGGTCCACATCCACGTGCGCGATCCGCACACCGGCCTGCCGTCCATGGAGCTGGACCACTACGCCGAAGTGATGCAGCGCATCCGCGAACAGAACCGCGAACTGGTGATCAACCTCACCACCGGCCCGGGCGGCCGCTACATCCCCAGCACCGACGATCCGCAGGTGGCAGCGCCCGGCAGCACGCTGATGCTGCCCGAAAAGCGCGTGGCCCACATCGCCGCGCTGCGTCCCGACATCGCCACGCTGGACCTGAACACCATGAACTCCGGCGCCGATGTGGTCATCAACACGCCGGCCAACGTGCGCCGCATGGCCAAGGTCATCCGCGAGGCCGGCGTGCTGCCGGAAATCGAAATCTTCGACTCCGGCGACCTGCACCTGGCGCGCGACCTGATCGCCGACGGCACCCTGGCCGGCCCCGGCCTGTTCAGCTTCGTGCTGGGCGTGCACTACGGCTTCAACGCCAGCCCGGAAACCATGGCTTACGCGCGCGGCCTGCTGCCGCAAGGCGCCGCCTGGACCGGCTTCGGCATCGGCCGCCACGAGTTTCCCATGGTGGCGCAGGCCTGGCTGCTGGGCGGCCATGTGCGGGTCGGCTTCGAGGACAACCTGTACATCGCCAAGGGCAAGCTGGCGCGCGACAACGCGGAACTGGTGGCGCGCGCCCGGCTGATCGTCGAATCGCTGGGCGGCGCCATTGCCAGCGCGGCCGAAGCGCGAACCATGCTGAACCTGCATCGCGGGTGACGCGGCGTCGCCGCCAACCCGCCCGGCAAGACCGAACAACCGATCACAACGAGGAGAACCACATGAACACCGTACGCGTATCCGAAAAAGCCGCCAGCATCGATTTGCTGGCCCCCTCCCTGTCCACCACCGAGCGGCCGGTGGCGCAGCCCGGCCAGTGCGTCATCGAAGTGCACAGCGCGGGCATCAACCCGAGCGACGTGAAGGCCGCGCTGGGGGCCATGCCGCACGCCGTATGGCCGCGCACCCCGGGCCGCGACTACGCCGGCGTCGTTATCGACGGCCCGGCGGAATGGATCGGCAAGGAGGTGTGGGGCAGCGGCGGCGAGCTGGGCATCCGCCGCGACGGCACCCACGCGCGTTACCTGGTGCTGGACACGGCCGCCGTGCGCGCCAAGCCGGCCGCCATCTCGATGCTGGAGGCCGGCGCGGTGGGCGTGCCCTTCATCACCGCCTACGAAGGCTTGCGCCGCGCCGGCCTGCCGCAGGCGGGCGACGTGGTGCTGGTCATGGGCGGCAACGGCAAGGTGGGCCAGGCCACCATCCAGCTGGCCACCCGCGCCGGCGCCCGCGTGTTCGCCGTGGAGCGCGGCAAGGAAGCCTACATCGGCCACGCCAGCGGCGCGGTCGACATGATCGCCGCCGACAGCCAGGACATCGCCGCCTACGTGCGCGACAAGACCGGCGGCCACGGCGCGGACATCGTCTACAACACAGTCGGCAGCCCTTACTTCGAACAGGCCAACGCGGCGCTGGCCACCGGCGGGCGGCAGATCTTCATCTCTACCATCGAGCGCGCCGTGCCGTTCGACATTTTCGCCTTCTACCGCGGCCAGCACACCTATGTCGGCATCGACACCCTGGCGCTCGATTCGCTGGCCTGCGCCCGCATCCTGGACGCGCTGGCGCCCGGCTTCGCCGACGGCACGCTGAAGCCCTTCCCGGTGCCGGCGGACACCGTCTACGCGCTGAAGGACGCCTTGCAGGGCTACCGCGCGGTGCTGGGCGGCGCGCGCGAGCGCGTCGTGCTGCAGCCTGTTCAGCAGCCCGCTCCGCAGCCATGAACGTCACCCGCTACAGCGGCGCCCCCGCCTACTTCCCGTCCAATCACGAAGGCATGCACTGCCTGCGGCTGCAAGGGCACGAGGCGGGGCCGTCCGACACGGTGTGGCTGGGGCTATCGCACCTGCTGCCCGGCGGCGGCACCACGCTGGACGCTTCCGGCGTGGAGAAGCTGTACCTGGTGCTGGAAGGCGAAGTGACCATCGTCACCGAAGACGGCGCGCAGCTACGCGAACACGTGCTGCGCCAATACGATTCCGCGCGCCTGGCGCCCGGGGAAAAGCGAGCATTAAAGAACCATACCAACCACCCGGCCAGCATCCTGCTCGCCATGCCATACCAATCTACATAAGTCGCAAACAATACGCTAGACCTTGATCGAAGCACACGACGAAGCATTGGAGGAGACACATGATTACCACCAGCCCCACCGGGGCGGGCGCGCTGCCGCCCGCCGTCCGCACCCGCAAGCCGTTCTATGCCATCCTGTACGTGCAGGTACTGTTCGCCATCGCGCTCGGCATCCTGCTGGGCCACTTCGACGCCAGGCTGGCGATCGACATGAAGCCCCTGGGCGACGGTTTCATCAAGCTGATCAAGATGCTGATCGGCCCCATCGTGTTCTGCACCGTGGTCAGCGGCATCGCCGGCATGCAGGACATCAAAAAGGTCGGCCGCATCGGCTGCAAGGCGCTGCTCTACTTCGAGCTGGTGTCCACCTTCGCGCTGTTCATCGGCATGGCGGTCGGCAACTGGGTGCGCCCGGGCGACGGCTTCAACGTCAACCCCGCCACGCTGGACGCCAAGGCCGTCACCGATTACGTGGGCAAAGCCAAGCACATGACGCCCACCGACTTCTTCCTCAACATCATTCCCAACACCGTGGCGGACGCCTTCGGCAGGGGCGACGTGCTGCAGGTGCTGCTGATCTCCCTGCTGTTCGGCTTCGCGCTGTCGGCCATGGGCAGCCGCGCCAAACCGGTGACGGAGCTGATCGACATGGGTTCGCAGGCGGTCTTTGGCGTGATCAACTTCCTGATGCGCTTCGCCCCCATCGGCGCGTTCGGCGCCATGGCCTTCACGGTCGGCAAGTACGGCGTGGTGTCGCTCGGGCCGCTGCTCAAGCTGATCGGCACCTTCTACCTGACTTCCGCGCTGTTCGTGCTGATCGTACTGGGACTGGTCGCGCGGGTGGCCGGATTCAGCATCATCAAGTTCATGGCCTACATCAAGGAAGAGATCTTCCTGGTGCTCGGCACCAGCTCGTCCGACACGGCGCTGCCCACGCTGATGGCCAAAATGGAGAGGCTGGGCTGCTCCAAACCGCTGGTAGGCCTGATCGTCCCCACCGGATACACTTTCAACACCGATGGCACCAGCATCTACATGACGATGGCGGCGCTGTTCGTGGCCCAGGCCACCAACACGGAACTGAGCCTGCTGCAGCAGCTGGCCATCTTCGGCGTGGCCATGCTGACCTCGAAAGGCGCCAGCGGCGTGCAAGGCGCTTCCTTCATCGCGCTGGTCGGCACGCTGGCGGTGGTGCCCACCATCCCGGTGGCCGGCATGGCGCTGATCCTGGGCATAGACCGCTTCATGAGCGAAGCGCGGGCGCTGGTCAACATGATAGGCAACGGCGTCGCCACGGTGGTCATGGCGCGCTGGGAAGGTGAACTGGACCGCGACAAACTTGCCGCCATCCGCTAAGGACAACGATATGAAGAATACGAATACCTCCTCGCGCTGCGCCGCCGCGGCCGCCCTGGCCCTGGCTGCCGCGGCGGGCCACGCCGCCGCGCAGAGCAATGTCACGGTCTATGGCCGCCTGAACGTGGCCATGGAACACATGGAAACCTCGGCCGCCGGCGCCGCCAGCAATGGCAAGCGGCTCGCCGTCACGCGCCTGGTCAACAACCGTTCCGTGTTCGGCTTCAAGGGCGCCGAAGACCTGGGCGGCGGCAACAAGGCCATCTTCCAGATCGAAGGCACGCTGTCGCCCGACACCGGCGAAGGCAGCCCGGCCCAGCGCGACACCCGCGTCGGCCTGGAAGGCGGCTACGGCCAGCTGTTCCTCGGGCATTGGACCACCCCTTACAACAACAGCACCTCCGGGCTGGACCCGTTTTACCCCACCACGGCCGGCTACATGAGCATCATCGGCAACGGCGCCGGCTCGACGGTGGACAACCTGGGCAACCTGTCCTCTTTCGACCGCCGCCAGCAGAACGGCATCAGCTGGTACTCGCCCACCTGGCACGGCATCACGCTGCGCACCGCGCACGGCATCAGCGAGGAACGTCCGGCCGGCGGCGCCAAGCCGTCGCTGACCTCGCTGGCCGGCGTCTACGAGCAAGGGCCATGGTACGCCGCGCTGGCCCACGAGCGGCACCACGATTACCAGGGCAAGGGCCGCGACGACAGCGGCACCAAGCTGGCCGCCGCCTACCGCTTCAGCCACCGGCTGGGCGAGACCCGGCTGGCCGTCATTGCCGAGAAACTCAAGTACCAAACCGCCACCGGCAAGCTGGAACAGACGGCTTACTATGTTTCTGCAACGCACCAGGCCGGCCCGCACGGGCTGCGCCTGGGCTTTGCGCACGCCGGCGACGGCAAGGGCGGCTCGACGCAGAAAATCGGCTACCTCAAGCGCGGGCCGGACACCGGCGCCAGCCACGTCACGCTGGGCTACGACTACACGCTGTCCAGGCGCAGCAGCCTGTACGCGTATTACACGCGGCTCGACAACGACGCCAACGCGCTGCACGACTTCGCCATCAACGCGCTGACGGTCAGCGCCGGGGCCACGCTGCAGGGCGCCGCCTTCGGCATGCGGCACGCGTTCTAGCGCGGGATCGGCCAGCGCCGTAAACGCGGAAGCCCGCATGATGCGGGCTTTTTATTTGGTGGGTTTATTCCCGAATGGCCGCGCTAGGCAGCCAGCAGCGACATAGCAGGCCGGGGCGGCGGCGCGATCGGCGGTCCCAGCGGGGTGCGGCGTGGATCGATCGCCGGCTCCGGCATATGGTAGGTGTAGGGATTGATGATGATCGGCGGAATGGTAGGCGGCGCCGATGGCGGCCCCTTGGGTCCGCCCGAACACTCAGTCGCGCTACGCTGGCGCATTGCACTGCCGAATCCCGAGGATATCGATTGACCCTCGCTCAGTTCTAGCCAAGCCATATTGCCCTCCATGTGCAGGATAGGTATTCAGTATAGGCAACGATATCTTTAATTCAAGGACGGATCCGCCGGTTTTTTCCGCGGGCGGGGCAAGCTTCGCAGCTTATCGCCGCCGTCCGCCATTGATCCCGTGAATTCTGCGCTCCATCGCAATCCGGTGGCCCGGCGCCCCGCTGCACCGTAAAGTTACACCATACCAACCACGGCATCACTCGCCAAACCAGGGGAACCCTCATGAAAAAACTGCTCGCCATCCTGCTTATCGCCCTGCTCTTTATTGCCGCCTGGAACACGCTGGACAGCAGCGGCATGGTGGTCCACCTGGGCGACGAAGAATTCGACGGCCCGCTGGGTGTGTTGCTGGGCATCACCTTCGGCGGCCTGGGCCTGCTGATCGGCGCCGTGGTCATGGTCTGCGTGGCGGTGTTCCTGGGCTTCCTGTTCGCCGGCCTGGGCGTGCTGATGGTGGCCGGCCTGCTGATGCTGGCGGTGGTGCTGGTGGCCGTGATGTCGCCGCTGATGCTGCCGGTGCTGATACCCGCCGCCATCATCTGGTTCATCGTGGCGCGCAACCGCAAGCAGCGTGCCCGCGAGAGCAAGCTGAAGGACATGGACCCGCACGCAGCCATCTGACAGACGCAGCGATCAAGTCACACAGTCAAGCGGCCGGGGGCAAGTCCTGCGGCCGCTTTTTTTCCGCCTCCGGCCCGCACTGGTCGCCCCGCTCCACCCGGTTGCGCCCGCCCCGCTTGGCGCAGTACAAGGCCTTGTCAGCCCGCACCAGGGCCGTGTCGCCGCTGGCGTCGGCCGGGTCCAGCGCGGCGATGCCGATGCTCACCGTGACCGGCAGCGTGCGGCCCTCCGCCTCCAGCGGCGTGTTGGCGATGCGCTGGCGCAGCCGTTCGGCGAAGGCGGTGGCGGCCGCCATGTCGGCGCCCGGCAACAGCACTGCGAATTCCTCGCCGCCCACCCGGCCCAGCGTGTCGATCTTGCGCTGGCTGTCGCGCATCAGCGCCGCCAGGTGGCGCAGCACGGCGTCGCCGGTGGCGTGGCCGTATTCATCGTTGACGCGCTTGAAATGGTCCAGGTCCAGCATCAGCACCGCGCCCTGCTCGCCGACGTCGCGCTGCAGGCGCGCCTGCTCGTCGTCCAGGCGCGCCATGAATTCGCGCCGGTTCGGCAGGCCGGTCAGGAAATCGGTGGTGGCCAGCACCAGCAGCTCGTCGTTCATGCGCTTGCGTTCGGTGATGTCCAGCGTGGACACGATCATGAAGTCCAGGCTGTGCGTGTGGCCCGGCATCACCAGCAGGGTCAGCTCGTTCTGGCGCTGCACCCCGTCCAGCCGCTCGAAGCTGCTCTCGCAGGCGAACAGGTGGGCGCCCTGGGCCAGCGCGCCCAGCGCCTGGGCGAACGCCGGCATGGCGCTGGCGTCGAAATTCTGCGCCAGCGTCAGCGCGGCGGCGTCCTTGCTGCCGGGCGGCGCGCCCACCTGGGCCAGCGCGGCGGCGTTGACGTCGATGATGCGCACCAGGCCGGCCAGCCGCGCCACCTGGCTGGGGTTGGCGCGCAGCCAGGCCGGCACGTCGTCCACGCCGGACTGCTCCAGCTCGGCCAGCGCGGCCCGCACCGCCGACCAGTCCTGTTCCCACAGCGCCACCGGCGCGTGGTCGTACAGGCTGCGGAAGCGCGCCTCGCCGGCGCGCAGCGCCACTGCCGCCTGGGCCTGTTCGATGGCGATGCCGGCCAGGCGCGACGCCTGTTCCATCAGCGCCAGCTGGGCCACCCCGGGCGCCTGCGCGGCGCGGTGGAAGATGGCGAAGGTGCCCAGTATCGCGCCGCTGGCGGCGCGGATCGGTTCGGACCAGCAAGCCTGCACATCGGCCTGGCGCGCCAGGTCGCGGTACTGCGACCACAGCGCGTCCTGCGCGATGTCGGCCACGATCACGCGCCGCCCCAGCTGCACCGCCTGGCCGCAATAGCCGCCCGGCTGCTCGACCGACTGGCCGTCGATGGCCGCGCTCAGGAACGGCGGCAGGCTGGGCGCCGCGCGCACATGCAGCCGGCGCCCCTCCTCGTCCAGCAGCAGGATGGCGCCGCGCAGTTCCGGATGGCCGTCCTCGACGCCGTGCACCACGCTGTCGAGTATGGTCTGCAGCGGCGCGCCGGTGGCCAGCAGTTCCAGCACCTGGCGCCGGGTCTGCTCGCGGCGCTCGCTCTGGGTGCGCTCGGTGATGTCGCGGAAGGACCACAATCGCGCCGGCGCGCTGCCCAGCTTCAGGCCGCGCGTAAACAGCTCGATCACGCGGCCGTCGCGCAAGTGCAGCAGTTCGTGCTGCACCTCGTTCTCGCCCTGGCGGCGCGCCACCGCCGCCAAAAACACGGCCGGCTGCGCCAGCTGTTCGGCCACCTGCTGCAGCAGGATGGCGCCGTCCTGCTGCCAGTCCAGGTGCTCGGGCACGTTCCACAATTCGCGGAAGCGGCGGTTGGAGTTGAGCACGCCGCCCTCGAAATTGTCGACCAGGATGCCGTCCACGGTGGAGTCGAGGATGCTGCGCAGCACGGCCTGGCTGCGCTGGGCGCTGTCGGCCATGGCCAGCAGGCTGGCCTGGCCCTCCTTCAGTTCGTCGGCCAGCTGGCGCGTCCGGCTCAGCGCGCGGCGCGCCTTCAGGCTGCTGCGCGCCAGCATCCAGGCCAGCGCCGCCAGCACCCCGCTGAGCACCACCCCGGCGCCCCCGATCAATTGCACCTTGCCGTCGCGCTCCGCGCCCACGCCGCTGCCCGGCAGGCCGCTGATGCGCACCGTCCAGCGGTGCCCGGCCAGGCTGATCTTCTGCATGGTATGCCGCATGCCCGGCTGCGGCGGCCCGGGACGGCTGTCGTACATGCGGCTGCCCGCGTTCAGCGCTTCGCCGTCATAGATTTCCACGTCCAGCTTGGCGGCGCGCTCGCCGCCCAGGCCTGCCATCACGTCGCCGAGCCGAAACGGCGCGTACACCCAGCCGGTCAGCGCGGCGCGGCGCTGCTCGATGGTGTGCCGGGGCTGCGCGTTGTGGTACACCGGCAGCACCAGCAGGAAGCCGGCCTGTTCGTCGTCCTCGCGCTGGTCCTCCTGCACCAGCCGGATCTTGCCGCTCATGGCGGGCAAGCCGGAATCGCGCGCGCGTTCCAGCGCGGCACGCCGCACCGGCTCGGACAGCGGATCGTAGCCGAAGGCCTTCAGGTTGCTGCCGCTGAACGGCTCGATGTAGATAATGGGCGCGTACTGCGGCCGGTCGCCGGGCGGGCGCACCGCGTAGCCGGGAAAGCCGTCGCGCCGGACGGCCAGCGTGTGCACTTCGCGCTGTCCGCCGCCCACCAGGCGCATGTAGCCCACGCCCTGGATGCCGGGGAAATGCTGGTTCAGGTTCTGGCTGTCCAGGTAACGGTGGAATTCTTCGCGGTCGACGTAATCCGAACTGATGTACAGCCCCTGCACGCCGTACAGCACCTGCTCATAGGTTTGCATGCGCTGCGCGATGCTGTTGACCAGTTCGCGCACGCGGAAGTCGAAATCGGCCTGGATTTCCTGCGCCGCGTCGGCGCTGGCGTTGCGCCACAGCCACCAGGTCGAGCCCAGGCACACGCCCAGCACCAAGCCGGCCACGACAATTGGGCTCAGCAGGTCTTGCGGCGTCCGGCGAGGCTGGGGCCGGGAATCGGTCGAGTCCATGGTTTTCGCGGGGAAAACTGCGGTGGGACAAAATACCAGTGGATTTGATAGTACGTTACCGGGACCGCCCCGCGCAATGTCCCTGTTGTGGATTAGCGGCAATACAATATGCCGCATTGCCATTCCCAATCGGGCCTCAGGGCCCGATTGTAAGGGAATCCCCTAGGAATCCCTCAGGCTGCGGCCGGGCTGCCGTCCGCGTATTGGCGGTAGCCGCGTGCGCGCAGTGCGCAGGCCGGGCAGCTGCCGCAGCCATAGCCCCAGTCGTGCAGCGCGCCGCGCTCGCCCAGATAGCAGGTGTGCGTGGCTTCCCGGATCAGGTCCACCAGCGGCGTGCCGCCCAGCTGCCCGGCCAGCGTCCAGGTCTGCGCCTTGTCCAGCCACATCAGCGGCGTTTCCAGCTTGATGCGCGTGTCCATCCCCAGGTTCAGCGCCACCTGCAGCGCCTTCATGGTGTCGTCGCGGCAGTCCGGATAGCCGGAGAAATCGGTCTCGCACATGCCGCCCACCAGCACGTTCAGGCCGCGCCGGTACGCCAGCGTGGCCGCCACCGTCATGAACATCAGGTTACGGCCCGGCACGAAGGTGTTCGGCAAGCCGTTTTCCTGCATCACGATCTCGATATCCTCCGTCATCGCGGTCTGCGACAGCGCCGAAATCAGCGACAGGTCCACCATGTGGTCCTCGCCCAGGCGCGCCGCCCACTCGGGCTTGTGCGCGCGCAGCGCCTGCAGCACCTGCGGCCGCACTGTCAGCTCGATGGCGTGGCGCTGGCCATAGTCGAAGCCGATGGTCTCCACCCGGCTATAGCGCTCCAGCGCCCAGGCCAGGCAGGTGGTGGAATCCTGGCCGCCGCTGAACAGCACCAGCGCCGCATCTGTCTTGATCATTTCGTTGCCTTCAATAAATCTTAGTAGTACGCCATCTTTCGGGACTATCCGGTAACATGCTGAATAGTTTTCCCTATCAAAAGAACCGGCGGGACCTCGAATTTTGGCACAACTCATCACAAAAGCAATGGGCAAGCGTGCCTGGGCCGCCCTCCTGCTGGTTTGCGCCCTGCCTTGCGCGGCGCTGGCGCAGGGCATGCAGTACAACGTCAGGGTCAATGCGCCCGGCGAACTGGAAGAGCTGCTGACCGAGAACCTGGACCTGCTGCGCTTCCGCGGCAACCCGCGCATCGACCGCGAACAGCTGCAGCGCATGGCGCGCAGCGCGCCGGAACAGGCGAAAACCCTGCTGGCCACGGCCGGCTACTATTCGCCGGTGGTCAGCACCCGCATTGACGGCCTGCGCGAAGGCGAAGGCGGCACGCCGACCGTGGTGGTGGACGTGCAGCCGGGCGAGCCGGTGCGGGTGGGCAGCGTGGAGATCGTGCTGCAAGGCTTCGCCTCCAGCAGCGAGCAGCCGTTCGACAAGGCCGCGCTGCAAGCCGCGTGGCCGCTGCCCAAGGGCGACATCTTCCGCCAGGACGCGTGGGAGCAGGCCAAGCGCGCGCTGCTGCGCCAGGTGGTGCAGACGCGCTACCCGCGCGCCCAGCTCAGCGACAGCCTGGCCACGGTCGATCCGGACCTGCGCACCGCCGCGCTGCGGGTGGTGCTCGACAGCGGCCCGGAACTGCGCTTCGGCGAGCTGCGCATCGAAGGCCTGAAGCGCTATCCGGCCTCCATCGTGGCCAACCTGAACCAGATCAAGCCGGGCGATTATTACAGTGAAGCGGCGCTGCAAGCCTACCAGTCGCGCCTGCAGGACACCGGCTACTTCGCCAGCGTGGAGGTAAGCGCCGACTTGAGCGCCATCCTGGACGAGCAGCTGGAAGTGGCCGAGAAGAAGCAGGAGGACCAGCAGCAGGCGGAGCAAGCCGGGCAGCCGGCCGCCGCAGCGCCGCAGCCGGCGCCGGCCGCAATGGCCCCAATGGCTCCGCTTCCGCTGCTGGTGCGCGTGGTCGAAAACAAGCGCCGCAACGTCAGCGCCGGCCTGGGTTTCAGTACCAACACCGGCAACCGCGTCCAGCTCAATTACGACGACCTGGCCATCTTCGGCCTGAAAATGAAAAGCGCGCTGACGCTGGAAACCAAGAAGCAGACCGCGCGCGGCGACTTCTACTTCCCCATCACGCCGGACGGCTACAGCGACAGCTTCGGCGGCGCCTACGAACGCAGCGACATCGAGGGCGAGGAAACCACGGTGTTCACCGTGTCGGCCAAGCGCGCCTGGGGCACGCCGCTGCTCGAACGCAGCCTGGGCGTGGAACTGCTGACCGAACAGAAGACCGTGGCCGGCCAGCCCAATGTGCGCAGCACCAGCTTGCCGCTGACCTATTCGGTCACGCGCAGGAAGCTGGACAACCTGCTGTTCCCCACCAAGGGCCATGTGCTGAACTGGCAAGTGGGCGGCGCGCTGCTGCCGCTGCTCACCGACGAACCCTTCCTGCGCGCCAGCACCAAGGCCATGTGGTACATCCCCTTCGGGACGAAGAGCACCGTGATACTGCGCGGTGAGCTGGGCGCGCTGGCGTCCAGGCAAAAGGACGGCGTGCCCACCACCTACCAGTTCCGCGCCGGCGGCGACCAGTCCGTGCGCGGCTACGCCTACCAGGAGCTGGGCGTGCGCAAGGGCGACGCCACCGTAGGCGGGCGCTACCTGGCCACCGGCAGCGCCGAATACCAGTACTGGTTCAAGCCGTCCTGGGGCGCCGCCGTGTTCTACGACGCCGGCAACGCTTCCGACTCGTTCTCCGGCCTGCATCCGAAGTCCGGCTACGGCGTCGGCGCGCGCTGGAAAAGCCCGGTCGGCCCGATCAACGTCGATGTCGCCTACGGCCATGCCGTGCAAAAGGCGCGTCTGCACTTCTCACTGGGATTCACGTTCTGATGGCAGACATTACTGTTCCCGGCCACGGCGGCGGCAACCAAGGCGGCGGCGATGCCCGCGACACGGGCGCGCCCCCGGGCGGCGGCAAGCCGCCGCGCCGCTGGCTGCGCCGCGCGCTGATCGCGCTGGCGCTACTGTTCGCGCTGCTGGCCGGCCTGGCATGGCTGCTGGGCCGCGAGTCCACCTTGCAGCAGATAGTCCGGCGCGTGGCCAGCGCCAGCGGCGGCCAGATTGTCGCCACCGGCGTCAGCGGCTCGCTGTACGGCCGCATGCACATCGACCGCGTCGTTCACCGCACGCCGGAAAGCGTGCTGACGGCGAACGACATCACGATCGACTGGTCGCCGCTGCAGTACTTCAGCGAAGGCATCGCCATCAGCGAACTGCACATCGCCAGCGCCGTATCGCAAACGCTCAAGCCGGGCGAGCCGGCCAAGCTGCCGGACACGCTGGCCCCGCCGTTCCGCCTCAGCGTGGCCGATGCCCGCCTCGACAAACTCACCTTGCTGGCCGCCACCGACACCGCCGCCGGCGCTGGCACCGTCATCAGAGCGATCCGCCTCAAGCTCGACGGCGACAGCCAGGCCTGGCGCGTGCGCGAAGCCAGCGCCATGACACCCATCGGCCGCGTGGCCCTGGACGGCAGCGTCGCCGCCCAGCGCCCCTTCAAGCTCGACGCCAAGGCCAGCCTGACGCAAACCACCGGTATTCCCGCAGGCGCCAAGCCCGCCCAGCTCGCGCTGGCCGCCGGCGGTAACCTGGCGCTGATCGAACTGGCCGCGCAAGGCACCTCCAGCAACGCCGCCGGCGACGCCAAAATCAGCCTGGCGCCGTTCGATCCCATCATCCTGCGCGCGGCCGACATCAACGGGCGCGGCATCAATCCGGCCTTGTTCGATCCCGCCTGGCCGCAGGCCGATCTGAGCTTGAACCTGCAAGCCAGGATCGCGCCCAATCAGGCCGTCAGCGGCCAGCTATCGATACAGAACCGGGGCCAGGCTGGCCCGCTCGACCAACACCGGATTCCGCTGCGCGCCGTCAGCGGCCAATTGGGCGGAACGCTCACCGCCACCACCATCGGCCAGGTGCTGATCGACCTGGGCGCGGCCGGCACATTCACCGGCGGCGGCCGCGTGCAGCGCGTGGCGGTGGACGGCGGCGTGGACGCAGCCACCTTCCAGCTGCACACCGACCGCCTCGACCTGCACGCCATCCACGGCGCCGTCAACGCCACCAGGATCGCGGGCGACATCGCATTGGGCAGTACCGGCAAAACGCAAACGCTGACGGTCAACCTGGCGCAGACCGGACTGCGCCTGGAAGCGCAAGCCACGCTGGCCGACGCCCTGCTGCGCCTCAAGCAGGCCCGCCTGACCGCCGGCAAAGGCAGCATCAACGTGAGCGCCGAAGCCAGCCTGAAAGACCAGCAGCCCTTCAAGGCCAACGCCAGCCTGGCGCGCTTCGACCCGTCCGCGCTGGGCGCGCTGCCGGCGGCGGACCTGAACGGCGAACTGAACGCGGGCGGCAAACTGCTGCCCGCCTGGCAAGTGGCGGCCGACTTCAAGCTGGCTGCCAGCCGCCTGCTGGGACAGCCGCTGTCCGGCGCCGGCAAGCTGCAGGCGGACGCCACGCGCCTGAGCGGCGTGGACGCCAAACTGGCGCTGGGCCAGAACACGCTGGACCTGCGCGGCGGCTTCGGCGCGCCGGCCGAGCGCCTGGTGTGGCGCGTGGATGCGCACCAGTTGTCCGCCATCGGCAGCGGCCTGCAGGGCGCACTGGCCGCAAACGGCGTGGCCAGCGGCACCTACGCCGCGCCGCGCAGCACCTTCGAGGCCGATGCCAAAGGCCTGGGCCTGGTCCAAGGCCAGGGCGCCGGCAAGCGCCCGGCGCCCGACAGCGCGCTGGGTAGCGTGCTGCACGCGGCCGGCGAAGTGTGGCTGGCCGGCGCCCCGGGCAAGCCGGGCAAGCACGGCGAGCTGACCGTATCGGGCAGCGCGCAGCGCGTCAACCCGGCCGCATTCGGTCCCTACACGGCCGGCAGCATCAACGCCGACTTCAGCGGCAGCGCCAGGCTGGCAGCCGACTGGCGCGCGGTGCTGGACCTGAAACTGCAGCCGTCCACCCTGTCCGGCGCGGCGCTGTCCGGCTACGCCAAACTGGCGGCCGACCACACCCGCATCGACAGCGCCGACATCGACTTGCACCTGGGGGCCAACAGCCTGCAGGCCAAGGGCGGCTTCGGCAGCGCACGCGACCGGCTGGACTGGAAAGTCGACGCGCCGCAACTGAACGCCCTGGGCGCGGGCTTTGGCGGCGTGCTGCGCGGCACCGGCTCGCTCACCGGCAGCATGGCGCAGCCTGCGCTCGCGTTCAGCATGGACGGCGCCAACCTGCGCCTGTTCACCGAACACCAGATCAAGAGCATCAAGGCCAGCGCCAGCATCGGCACCGGCTTCGGCGGCGCCGACCCGCTCACCAGCGATGTGGAACTGGCGGGCTACGTTTCGCCCGGGCTGAGCATCGACAAGGCGCGCTTCCAGTCCAGCGGCACCCGTGCCGCGCACACGCTGCAGCTCAGCGGCAGCAATCCGCAGTTCGACGCGCTGATCAAAGTACGCGGCGGCAGCAGCGGCGCCGGCGCCACGGCGCGGACCGCGCCAGGCGGCAGCATCGCCGACGACAGCGTCTGGACCGGCACCATCGAAACGCTGCAGAACAAGGGCCGCTACGCCTTCACCCTGCAAGCCCCCGCCACGCTGCGTATCGCCGGGGCAGCCGGCGGCGGCGCGGCCGGCCTGGCCAAGCCGGAGCAGCTGTCGCTGTCCAGCGCCGTGATCAAGCTGCCGGACGGCAGTATCCGCATTGACACGCTGGACAAGAACGGCCCGCGCTGGCGCAGTAAAGGCAGCGCCGCCGGCGTGCCGGTCAGCTACCTGGCGCAATTGTCCGAGCTATGGCGCGACAACGTGGTGAGCGACCTCACGCTGGGCGCCGCCTGGGCGCTCGACCTGCAGGCCGCCCCGGCATCGGCAGCGGCAGCGACGCTGCCGCCGCCAGCCACGGCGGGCGCACCGGCCAAGGGCACCGCGACAGCGCCTGCGGCAGCGGCACGCAGCGCCACCCCGGCCATCGCCAGCATTGAAGGCATGCTGCGCATCTACCGCGAGGCCGGCGACATCACCGTCACCAGCGGCGACAAGCCCATCGCCCTCGGCCTGCGCCAGTTCGAACTGCGCGCCGACGCCGCCGCAGGCGCGCTGCGCACGCAGCTCAACCTGGACGGCACGCGCGCCGGCGTAGCCCGCATCGACGCCACCGCCCAGCTGCAGAACGGCCGCGTCGCCAACAGCAGTCCGCTGGCCCTGACCGGCAGCGTCAATATGCCGTCCATCGCCTGGCTCGCGCCCCTGTCCGGCGTATTCGGGCTGGAACTGGACGGCGCCCTGAAAGTATCGGCCACCGGCAGCGGCACCATTGCCGACCCGGTGCTGAACGGCGACATCAGCGGCGACAGGCTGCTGGTGAACTGGGCAGAACAAGGCATCAAACTGCGCAACGGCCAGTTGCAAGCCAGGCTGGCAGGCGACCAGCTCAACCTGCAGAAACTGTCCTTCGACGGCGAGCAAGGCCGCGCCCAGGCCGAAGGCTGGGTCAAGCTGGCCAACACCGAGGCCACCATGCAGCTCAAGCTGGTGGCCGACAAGCTGCTGGTGCTGGCCCGCCCCGACCGCACGCTGGCCGTCACCGGCCAGGCCACCCTGGTGCGCGACCAGAAGCACTTCCAGCTCGACGGCAAGGTGAAGGCCGACCGCGCCCGCATCGAACTCGGTTCCGAAAACGGCCCCACCATCAGCAGCGACGTGGTGGTGCTGGGCCGCGGCAAGCCGCCCGGCAAGGTGGCCGCCGTGCAAGCCATGCCGCTCAATGTGGACCTGGAAGCGGACCTCGGCCAGGACTTCCACCTGAAAGGCAAGGGACTGGACGCCGACCTGTCCGGCACCGTGCACCTGCGCATTTTCGACCGCCGTCCTCCGCGCGTGATCGGCAGCATACGCGTCGACAACGGCACCTACAAGGCCTACGGCCAGAACCTCAGCATCGAACGCGGCGTGCTCAATTTCACCGGCGCCTACGACAACCCCGGCCTGAACATCCTGGCCGTGCGCAAGCGCCCCGAGGGCGAACAGCTGAGCGAAACCAATGTGGAGGCGGGGGTGCAGGTGCGCGGCACCGCGCTGGCGCCGCAGGCCAAGCTGGTGTCCACGCCGTCCGTGCCGGACAGCGACAAGCTATCCTGGCTGGTGCTCGGCCACGGCATCGCGGACGCCGGCGGCAACGAGATGGCGCTGCTGGGCACGGCCGCCGGCGCGCTGTTCGGCGGCACCGGCGGCGGCATCGCCGGCAAGCTGGGGCTGGACGAACTGGGCGTGACGCAGGCGGCGGGCAGCTCGCAGGCCAAGGGCCTGGAAAATACCGTGGTCACGGTCGGCAAGCGGCTCTCGTCGCGCGCCTACCTCAGCTTCGAACAGGGCGCCGGCACCGCCACCAGCCTGGTCAAGCTGCGCTACAAGCTCAATCCGCGCATCACGCTGCAGTTCCAGACCGGCACCAACAACGCGCTTGACGTGCTGTACACCTGGGCCTTCGATTGAAGGCCGGCGGCTAGCTGGGATTATGGTCCGGCACCGGATCGTCCTGCGGCACGGGGGGATTCGGATGGTGGGGATGGGCCGGGATCGGTTCCGGCAAGGGCTCATCGACCGGCGCCGGATCCGGCGCGCGGTGGGCTTGAACGGCGTCTGGGGAGGAAAACGGGGCCATGGTTCACTCCGAAGTGAGAACAATGGCCCCATTCTACGCCGCCTGGCGGCGGCATCCCATACCTTACGGCTTGGCAGCTTTTACATACTTATCCAGCCAGCTGTTGGTTTCATACAGCATGTGCATGATGGACTCGCGCGCGCGGTAGCCGTGCGACTCGTTCGGCAGCATCACCAGGCGCGCCGTGCCGCCCAGGCCTTTCACCGCCTGGAACATGCGCTCGCTCTGGATCGGGAAAGTGCCCGGATTATTGTCGTCGGCGCCATGGATCAGCAGCATCGCATCCTTGATCTTGTCGGCGTTGTTAAACGGCGACATGGCCTGGTACACGTCCTGCGCCTTCCAGAACGGACGGTCTTCGGACTGGAAGCCGAACGGCGTCAGCGTGCGGTTGTAAGCGCCGCTGCGCGCGATGCCGGCCTTGAACAAGCGCGTATGCGCCAGCAGGTTGCCGGTCATGAAAGCGCCATACGAGTGGCCGCCGATGGCGATGCGGTGGCGCTCGGCCACGCCGCGCCGCACCACTTCATCGACCGCCGCTTCCGCGTCCGCCACCAGCTGCGGCAGATAGGTGTCGTTCGGCTCCTGCTCGCCCTGGCCCACGATAGGGAAGGATGGATTGTCCAGAAC
Organism: Massilia sp. NBRC 108631; assembly: GCF_059704565.1. Taxonomy (NCBI): domain Bacteria; kingdom Pseudomonadati; phylum Pseudomonadota; class Betaproteobacteria; order Burkholderiales; family Oxalobacteraceae; genus Massilia; species Massilia sp. NBRC 108631. Next base: position 24,421 of record NZ_BAAKJE010000071.1, on the reverse strand, counting down.
CGCGTAGCCCATGGCCAGGAAGGCCGCCGGGCCCGAGTAGCTCACCGCGTTGAACTTGTACGGCGAGCCGGTGGTCTGGCTGGCCGCTTCGGCCGACTTGAACTCTTGCGGATATGCCCACATCAGCATCGGCAGGGGGCCGTCGCGCCTGGCGTCATACTTCGGCGGCAGCAGCAGGGTCGCGGTCAGGTCCACGCCGTCCTTGCGCTTGTAGCGGATCTGCTCCTTCTGCACGTCCTTCAGCTGCGGCAGCGGGTGCGGGAAATGCGTCAGGGCGGTCAGCTGCGCGTCACCCTTTTGCGCCAGGTTGCGCACGTAGTAGTTGGGACGTTCGGTGGGCGATTCGCGCGTTGACAGCAGCTTGCTGCCGTCTTCATTCAGCACCGCCACCACGTTCTCGTAGTACGGCGCGGCGCTCTGGAACAGGCGTTCCTTCTTCCTGGTCGACAGGTTCAGGCGGTCGATGAAGGGACGATCGCCTTCCGGCGTAGCGCCGGGGCCGTCCAGCAGGATCGCATTGTCGGCGCTGATCAGCAAGCGCGGCAAGCCTGCGGCATCGGCCCGCATCACCGGCGAGCCGGGCGCGTTGTAGCGGTCCTCGGCGGAACCGGCGTAAATCAGTTCGGGTGCGGCTGCGGGCTGGTCCGGCGCGATCTTCCACTGCTTGACGGCGCGCGTCTTGTACCAGCGCTCGTTCAGCAGCGCCACGTCGCCACGGCCCCAGGCGATGCCGGCGTAGCGCGAACCCAGCTTGGCCAGCACCGCAGGCGGGGCAGTGAACGGCGCAGCCTGCGTGTAGACGATGTCGCGGATCTCGGCCGCCTTGGCCGGGTCGCCGCCGTCCTGGGCTTCAGCCCATACCAGCGTGGCCGGCGCGTCCACGCGCCAGCTGATGTTGCGCTGGCCGGTCGGCACCGCGTCGTTCCCCGGCGGCAGGCCTTCGCGCAGCGGCGTGTTGGCCACCGTGTGCTGCAGCTTGCCGTCCAGTTCACGCACTTCAAAGTGCTCGCCGAAGCTCGACACCGGCACGATGTAGGAGTACGGACGGGCGATGCTGGCGGTGAGCAGGTGCTTGCCGCCCGGCGCCAGCGAGGCGCGCGAGTACTGGCCCGGCTTGCCGATCAGGCGCGTTTTGCCGGACAGGTCCACCAGCGCCAGCTGGGAAGTGATGTAGTGCTCGAACAGCCTGGCGTCGTCCTCGTTCTTCAGCAGGTCCGGATAGGTGCGGATCAGGCGCGTGCCGGCGCCCGGCTGGCTGTCCTGCGTGGCGGGACCGGACGGGATGCCGGTCAATTGCGGCGCAGCCCCCTGGCCGGCGGGGCGCAGTTGCACCAGCAAGCCCTTGCCGTCCGGCTGCCACTGGAAGCCGCGGCTGAACACCGCCGACAGCGGCTGCGTGGCCAGCTTCTTCGCGCTGCGCGCAGCTACGTCCACCAGCCACAGTTGCACGCCCGCGTTCTTGCCCGCGTATTTACCCGACTCCGCGCCATAGCTGGTATGCGTGAACGCCAGGTAGCGCTGGTCCGGCGACCACGCCAGTTCCGTTACGCGCAGCTCCTTCGGCAGGCCAGTGATCTTGCTTTCCTTCTGGGTCTCGATGTCGAGCAGCGTCAGATCGGTGCCGAACGAAAAACGGCTGGCCGCGTAGGTGAGCGGATTGACGCGCAAGCCAGCCAGCTTCAGCTCCGGCTGCGCCACTTCGGCGATGCCCGGCAGCGCAGGCTGCGCCACCATCACCGCCAGGTTGCGTTTCGGGCTCAGGTTCAGCAGCGGCGCGCGCGGCGCGTCGACGATGGCTTGCAGCGGCGCTGGCGGCAGCTGGTAGCCGCCGTTCTGGGCGCCGGCCAGCGGCGCAGCCGCCATCAGGCCCAAGGCCAGCGGCAGCAGGGAATTCCGTACGGTCATTATTATCTCGTGGACAAGTCAGAGGACAGAACATATTGCTTATTGATAACTCGAAAGTCAATCAACGGCATGTATCGATTTGTCGCACAGCGTGGCGCATAGCGGATGGCGCGCCGCCTTGCTTTACAATCGAGGTTTTGCACGCACAGAAGACCCGATATGGAAATGACCACGATAGCCCTGCTTGTCCTGATACCGCTGCTGGTATGGCGCATCTATTCGCGCATCAAGAGCATGCTGAAACGGCAGGAATCGCTGATCTGGCGCCACTGGCTGTCGGCCGTCGCCTTCCCCGTGCTCGCGGCGTGGCTGGGGCTGTCCATGCTGGACAATGTGCTGGGCCTGTCCTGCCTGGCGGCGGGCGCCCTGGCCGGCGCGTGGCTGGGCGTGTTCGGCCTGAAAGGCACGCGCTTCGAGACCATAGGCAAGCGCTACTTCTTCACGCCCAATCTGCGCATCGGCATCACCGTGTTCATGCTGCTGGCCGCGCGCATGCTGTATCGCGGCCTGGAGCTGTACATGATCAGCCGCGTGGAAACGCCCAACCTGATGTCGCAAACCGAATTCGTGCAAAGCCCGGCCACCGCCGTGGTGCTGGGCCTGGTGGCCGGCTACTGCGCCGCCTTCTCGATCGGCATGATACGCTGGCGCCGCACGCAGCAGCCGCTGCCCGAGCCGAAAGAGCTGGACTGAGCTACTTCGCCAGCAGCGCGGCCAGGGCGCCGCGCAACGCCGGATAGCGGAACTGGAAGCCTTCTTCCAGCAGACGCGCCGGCACCACCGTCTGCCCTTCCAGCAGCAGGTCCGCCTGCTCTCCCAGCAGCATCCTCACCGGCCAGCCCGGCGTCGGCATGAAGCATGGCCGCCCCAGCAGCGACGCCGCCGTACAGCTGAACTCCGCTTGCGATACCTGTTCAGGCGCGGTGAAGTTGTACGCCTCGCGCAGCGTGCGCCCCGAGCCGCCCTGGCCGCCTTCCGCGCCGAGGCGCCACAGGTGCGCCATCGCGCGCAGCAAATCGTCCACATGTATCCACGACATGCGCTGCTTGCCGCCGCCCATCGGCCCACCCATGCCCAGCTTGATGGGCAACAGCATCGGCGGCAGCGCACCCTGCTCGCCCAGCACCATCCCGAAGCGCATGCAGGCCACCTGCACGCCATGCGCCTGCGCCGTGCGCGCGGCCACCTCCCACTCCTGGCACAGCTGCGACATGAACACCGGCTGCGGCAGCGCCTCCTCCGCCAGCGGCGTCTTGTCGCCCATGGCCTGCACGCCGTAGTAGCCGATGGCGGAGGCCGACAGCATCAGGCGCGGCTTGCATTCCGCCTTGGCGATCCAAGCCACCACCCGCTCGGTCAGCGCCACCCGGCTGCGGCGCAGCGCCGCCTTGCGCGCCGCCGTCCAGCGCCAGCCGAGAATGCGCGCGCCGGCCAGGTTGATGACCACGTCGATCCGTTCGGCCGGCGCCAGCGCATCCATGCTGTCGACGCAGCGCAGCGCGCCGTTGAACAGCCAGCCGGCCTGCTTCGGCGTGCGCGTCAGCACGGTGACGCGATGCCCGTCCCGCAGCAATGCCGACACCAGCCGCTGGCCGATAAAGCCGGTGGCGCCGGTCACCAGCACGCTCTCCTTGCGCACGCCGAACGCTATGGCCCCATCCGCACCGGCGCCGGCGGCCGCGCGCTCCGCCTTGCCCAGCGCGGCGGCCGCAAAGGCATCCCGCACGCCGGACAGGCCCACGCCCACGCCGCACACCGCCAGGAACACGCTCAGCCAGCCGTGCGTCTGCCACACCAGCGCGGTGGGCTGCGCCAGCCACGCCGGCGTGTTCAGCGCCAGCAGCGCGATGAAGGCGCCGCCGTTCATGGCCAGCACCGTGTGCGTGACGCGCTCGGTGGCCGGCAGCAGGCGCGTCCTGTCCTCCACCACGAAGTCCCACAGCGTCAGCACAATCTCCACGCCGAACACCGCCAGCAGCGCCAGCGCCCACATGCCGTGCCACGCCCAGGCGGACAGGCCGACGAACAGCACGCTGTAGATCAGCGCCCGCACCGCGTGGATGCCAAGCTCGATGCGTGCAGAAGCGCGTTGCGGCAGCGCCTCGGTCAGCTCGTGGTGATACAGCGTGTCGAACGCGCCCAGCGCGCCTTGGGCAGCCATCAGCTGCAAAGCCAGTTTGTGCGTACTCATGCCGCTTCCTTCACCTGTTCACATTCGTGGAAAACCCCCGCCTGCACAAAAGCCGTGCCGAACAGCGCATGCCGGATCTCGATGCGGATGTCGAACTGGTTGGGCGCGTTGTTGCGGTGGCAGAGGAAGGTCTTGCCCGGCGTGAGCAGGCCGGGCAGCGGCATGCGCCAGCCCAGCACGTCCCAGAAATAGCCGTCGCTGGTGAAATGCAGATTGCCATCCTCCACGCGCAGCAGCAGTTTCATGCCCAGCCCCATGCCGACGTACTCCAGCACCTCGCCTTTGTCGCTCTCCGCCATGTAGGACGTGAACTGGATCGGCTGGCGCCCGCGCAGGCGGTAGATGCGCTGCTTGTAGATATTGCGGCTGCCGTGCTTCGAGTACACCTGGATGTCGACCGGCACGTCGGTATCGCTGTACGGGATCAGCGCGCCCTGGATCAGCGGGCGGGTGAGATGGCCCAGCAGCTTGCCGAAGCGCGACGCGCGCAGCTCGCCCAGGCGGCCGTGGTACAGCAAAGGCTTGCCGGGCTCCGGGTTCTTGTCGAAGCGGCGCTGGATATCCGGGTGCAGCTTGCTCCACTCGGCGCCCAGTACCCGCTTGAACAGCTCGCCCTCCGATGGCAGGACGCTCATCTACTTCTCCTTCCCGTCGGGGCCGAGGAAGCGCGCCACGGTGCCGCCCATTTTCAGGAAGCGCAGCATGGTGGCCGGCGGCAGGTTCTTGTAATCGTTGTAGGTCGTGCCCAGCATCTCCATGAACTCCAGCACGTTGTTCATGCGCTCCCTGGTGGCCGCTTCCAGGTCCGCGTCCTGCTCGGCCTCGATGGCGCACTCGCGCAGCACCGACAAGGTAGGATCGATCTCGCGCCGCTTGCGCTCTTCGATGATGACGCGGAAGATCTCCCACACGTCCTGCAGCGCCAGGAAATGGTCGCGCCGGTCGCCCATCACGTGGCTGACGCGGATCAGGCCCCAGCTTTGCAGCTCCTTCAGGCTGTTGCTGACGTTCGAGCGCGCCACGTTCAGCGTTTCTGCGATGTCCTCGGCGGTCTGCGGCGTGTTCACCAGGAACAGCAGCGCATGGATCTGCGCCACGGTCCTATTCACGCCCCAGCGCGTGCCCATCTCGCCCCAGTGGAGGATGTACTTCTGCATGGTGGGCGTCAGCTGCATGGCAATTCCTTTATTTCTGTCATTACAGAAATTAAAGACCACCCAGCCGGCAAAGTCAATCGAATTCGGAAAGCCAGGGCGAAAAAAAAGCGGACCAGGAGGTCCGCCGGAGGGCTACGCTGCCGCCTTGTCGGGCGTGCGGCGCTGGAGCACGAAGATGGGTTGCGCCCATTGCGTGTCCTTTTTCTTTTTGCTGGTGATCAGCGTCAGCTCGGATGGGTCGTAGACGTCGGTGTTGTGGGTCAGCGGCGTCGTCATCAGGTACTGGGCTTCGGTGTTCTTCAGGAATTCGCCGACCAGCTGGATGTTGCGGATGTCCAGGTGGGCGAACGGTTCGTCGATGAACACAAAGCCGCCGGAGCCGTCTTCGGACTTCAGCAGGCCGATCAGCAGCACCAGGGACTTCATCACCTGCTGGCCGCCGGAGGCTTCGCCGTCGTTCATGCCGATCGGACCCTTGCCGTCGAACTTGAAGCGCACGTGCAGGCCGGCCTGCGCCAGCGCCAGGTCGTCGTTCTCCAGCTTGACCGGGTCGGTATGCACCTCGATGTTGGCCAGCTCGCCCAGCTCCTTGATGTTCTTGCTATACGTCTTGATCGTGTAGCGCAGCCGCTCCATGTAGGCGCCGCGCGCATTGGTGGTCGCTTCGATGGCGCGGTTGTTCTGGTAGCGGCGCTCTTCGGTCTCGGTGGCGCGGTTCTTCAGCTGGTCGTTCAGGCGCGCGTACTGGTCGATCACCGTCGCGTCCAGTTCCCAGTCGCTGCGCGCCAGGCTGGCTTCCAGGCTGTGGATGCGCAAAATGGTCTGGTGCGCGTTGACGTATTCGGTCACCAGGCGCTGGCGGCGCGCAGGGCGGCGCCAGTTGTACGGCATGTGGCGCCACTGGCGGCGCAGCGCCAGCAGCGACTTGGCGTGCTCGGCGCGCTGCTCGATCACGCGCTTGTGGTTCAGGCGCAGGCCGGCTTCGGACTCCGACAGGTTAAAGCGCGCGTTCTGCCAGGTGGTGTCGGCGCGGGTGCGTGCAATCGTCGCGTTCTTGATCAGGCCTTGCAGCTCGCCCAGGCGCGAACCGACTTCGGTGCGCTCGGCCTTCAGCGGCACGGCGGCGCGCGCCGCTTCGTCGAATTCCTCCTGGCGCGCACTGAGCTCCTTGGCCGCGTCCACGCCGGCCAGGCGCGCTTTCAGCGCGCTCACTTCGGAGGCCAGCTTGCTGATGGTGAGCGTGAAGGCGTCTTCCTGCGCTTCCAGCGACGGCAGGTTCTTCAGGATCGCTTCCATGCGCTGCGACTTGCCGGCAGCGCCGAAGCGGTAGCGCGACGCTTCCACGAACAGCGAGCGGCCGCCGCGGCGTTCCTTGTGGTAGGCCTCGGGCGTGATCCATTCTTCGATATGGCTCTGGCGCGCGCCCTCTTCCACCGAGTCCACGCGGGTGATGCGCATCAGCTGCTCGATCAGCCAGCCCGGTGCCTTGTCGGAGAACTTCACCACCGACATCAGGCTGTCGCCCTTGGTGCTCGGCGCGCTGATCAGGTCCGGCACGATGAAGTGGCGGTAGCGCTCTTTCTCGGCCAGGCGGTAGGCGGCGGCGGCGTCGCTGGCTTTATCGAGCAGCACCACCGAAGCGTAGCCGCCCAGCACGCCCTCGACCGCGCCCTGCCATTTCGGGTCCGTCACCTCGACGATGTCCGACAGCATGGCGTGGCCGATCCTGGCGTCGTTCAGCGCGCGGCGCATGGCGCGCACATTGTCCGGCTCCGGCATGGCGGTCTTGCCCTGCAGCGCGGAGACCGTGGCCTTATCTTGTGCGATGCGCGACATGATGATGTCGCGGCCCTGCTTCTGGCGCGCCAGTTCGGCTTCCTTGGTCTCCAGCTGCGCACTGACCTCGGCGATATCCGAGCCCGAATCGGCGGCCAGCTTCTGCAGGCGCGCCTTCTGCTCCAGCAGGCTGTCCAGCGGCTTGAGCTTGGCGTTGATGGCGTTCAGGCGGCCTTGCAGCACGGTCGATTCCTGTTCCAGCACGGTCTCGTGCTGCTGCGCCTCGGTAAACGCCTGCGCCTGCGCGGCCACGTGGGCGCGTTTGTCGGACAGCTGCTGGTCGGCCAGCATCAGCGGCTTGCGCGCTTCCCGCAGCTGGCGCGTGATGTTGGCCTGCTTCTCGCGCGCCTCGTGGTATTCCAGCGTCGGCAGCACTTCTTCCTGCAGCTCGCGGCGTTCCTTGGTCAGCCCTTCCCACTGGTGGTAGTTGGCCACGCGCAGGCGCAGGCCTTCCAGGTTGGTCTTGGAACCTTCCAGTTCGGCCTCGAAGCGTTTCAGCTCGATTTCCGTGTCGCGCTGGTGGCGCTTGGCTTCGTCGTAGGCGTCCAGCACCTCCTTGTCGCCGAACACCTGGAACACCAGGTCCAGCAACTGGCGCGGCGCGTATTCGCACAGCTTGTCGGTTTCGCCCTGCTCCAGCGCCAGCACTTTCGCCATGGCCGGCGACAGGCCGGCGTTGGCCAGGCGCTTGCGGTAGTTTTCCACGCCGAGGAAGTCGTTCGCCTCGGTCACTTCCTCGATCTGCACATTGCCCGGACGCATCAGGTACTGGCGCTTCCAGTCGCCGCCGTTCTTCTGGATCTGGCAGAACAGCGTTACTTCGTCTTCGGCAAAGAAGCCCGAGCTGCGGAACGGACGGTTCGACAGCTGCTTGCCCATGGCCTTGTTGTCCACCACGGCGCGCAGCCAGGAGGTTTGCTGGCCGGCATGGCGCGCGTAGTGCTTGTAGGTGCGGCCCATCGAGCAATCGAGGCCGAACAGGGTGCGCAGCGCGTCCAGCAAGGTAGTCTTGCCGGAGCCGTTCTGGCCGGCGATGGTGATGATCTTCGCGTCCAGCGGAATATTCTTGATGCGCTGCCAGTAATCCCAGTGGACCAGTTCTAGCGATTTGATATGAAACATGGCTTAGTCTCGGTTCGGGGTGTCGGAGGAAGCGTCGCCGCCTGCGGCGTCGGCCGCGGCGGCGGCGGCGATGGCGGCGTTTTCAGCGGCGGCCGAGGCGGCCGCCTCGGCCAGCGCGGCGCGCGGGATGTGCACCACTTGCGCCGGGGCGCGCTTGAACACTTCCGACAGCGCGCCGTTGATGATGCGCTCTTTCAGCAGGTCGGTATCCATCAGCAGGTCCAGCAGCGGGCCTTCGACGATGATGTCGCCGCGGCGCTCGATGAAGCCCAGCTTGCCCAGGATGCCCAGGTTCATGTCCATGCGGGTTTTCTTGCCCAGCTTGTCGCCGAAGTCGGCCAGCAGGGCCTTGTACGGGATGCCGATCGACGAGTCTTCCGCGCGCGGCAGCGGCTTGTCGATGCCGAACATGTCGTCCTGGTCGTCCTCGGCGTGGGTGTGGGTTTCCTGGCGCTCGCGCTTGGGCAGGATGATCTGCGCCCACAGCACCACCAGCAAAGCCACGCCGTCGCGCGCCAGGCCGAAGTTATTGTTCTGCCACACGTCGCGCGCGCCGAAGATCTTCGGCTCGATGGTGCGCGACAGGGCCAGCGTCACATGGTCCGCGTACACGTTGTCGAGCAGCTTCATGCCGCAATTGGCCAGGCGCAGGTCCACTTCGGCGCGGAACAGTTCGTCCGACAGCACGCGCTTGACCAGGCGGTCGTCGCGGCGCAGCGTCTGGTGCGTCAGCAGGCGCGCGATCAGGATCTGGGAATCGTCATTCATCTTGGGTTCCCTTGTCCACAGGTTGTTCTAGGTTCAAATCGATATTCAGCGACAGCGAGGCGATGCTCATGGCGGCCACTTCCGGGTCGGCCAGCTGCACCATGTCGTCGGTCGGCTCGAAGGAGATCGGCAGGCGCGCCAGGTTGCCGGTGGCGCCTTGCAGGCTCGCTTCGGACTGGTCGCCCAGCAGCGGCAGCATCGAGGCGCGGTAGGAGGCCACGGCGAAGCTGGCCGGCAGCAGCGATTCGTGCACCGGCTTGGCCTGCGGCGCGCCGTCGGCGCCGTTCGGGAAGCTGGCCGGGGCGGCAAAGTCGGACAGGCGCGCCAGCCAGTCATCCAGCTCGCGCTGCATGGCGGGGGTGTCGTTGATGGTGGTGGGCGCGTCCTGCCCGCTCGGCAGGCCGCCCGGCGCCGTGTTGCCGGCGCGGTCGGACAGTAATTCGGTTTCAGCCACGTCGATCATCTCGGCAGGGGTAATAAACAGCGGCACCACGGGCTGGTCGATCGCATCTTCGGCCAGCTGGGCCAGGTCTTCATGGGCCAGCAGCCAGCGCTTGATGTCGGTGGTGGACAGGCCGGACTGGCCCAGGTGCACCCGCTGGCGTTCAATCTGGTTCAGCGCGCGCGAGAACATGCCCTGCATGTTCAGCAGCGCGCTCTGGGCGCGGCCGATGGCCTGCGCCGCGCGGTGCGTGGCGGCGTCGGCCCGCTCGTCGGAGGTGATGGCGCGCAGGATCTCGGAGCCCTTCTCCACCCAGTCGCAGGCCATGTGCCACTTTTCCTGCGAGGCGCGCAGGCGGAATTCGGAACCGGAGGCGATGGCGTCGCGGAATTCCTCGGTCAGGTCCACCAGCCGGCCCAGCAGGTGCTGCAGCTGCTCCACGGTGACCCCGCCCACGGCCTGGGCGCCGGCCACCTGCGACAGCAGGAAGCCCATTTCGGCTTCGTCTTCGTTCTGGTTCAGGTTCAGCAGGCTGTCGATGGCCGACAGCACGTTGCGCGCCATCGGCGTGACGCGGTACACGGCCTGCTGCGCGTCCCAGGCCAGCAGCTGGTTGGTGCGCAAGCGCATCAGCACCGTTTCCAGGCTTTCCGGCAGCAAATAGGCCAGGCGCGTGTTGATGTCGGCCCGCGAGAAGGTCGAGGAGGCGGTGTCGGACGCCAGCTCGCGCAATACCAGCAGGCGCACGGCGACGCCCTCGAAGCCGCCGTGGAACAGGGCCGTGAAGACTTGCAGCAGGGGCTGGGCGCGCTTCAGGTGGTACACCTGCTCGATCTCGTCGACCGCCACGTGCGGCTGGAAGTGTGCCTGCAGGGCGTCCTGCGTTGCCTGGTCGTTTGGGTTTGCGTCTGCGGCCAGGGCCGCATTTGCCATTATGTCTATCATTCTGCTCCGAGTTGCCATTTTGTACACGCCGCGCAGGCAATGCGCGCGGGGGGCGTCAGTATAGCAGTTCGCCGGATGCGTCCGGCACCCGGCGTGGCGTGGGAATTACAAGGGGCGCGGTGCGATGCGCCTACTTGCGGGTGACCTTGTCCAGCAGCTGGTCCACCGTGTCGCCGTCGTCGTCGAACAGGATGCGCACCGGATACCAGTCGAGCGACGGCGCCAGCCACAGGTCCACCTGCTGGCCCTGGTCGCCCTTGGGCGGCGATTTGCTGAAGTGCACCGCGTCCAGCTCGCCCATGCCGGTCTGCACCGGCTCGCGGCGCACCACTTTGAACACCCATGGTTCGGCGTCGCGCCGGCCGGCCACGAAGAAGGCCCACTCGGAGCCGGGTGTGAACTTCTCCGGCGAACTGCGGGCGACGGCGGCCAGTTGCCACGGTGCGCTGGTGCGGTCCTGCTCGCCGCCCTTGATCGGGTAGCTCTCGTCGCCTTTGCTGAACGTGATGGTTTTGACATCGCGCTTGAAGGTGGCCGTGGTGGCCTCCTTGCGGAAACGCTTCTCGTAGAAGGTGGCCGGCGCCAGGCCGTAGCTGTCCACCGCGCCTTCGCTGCGGTTTTCCAGGATCTTGCCGAAAATGCCGGCGTGGCTCTCGGTGGCGATGCTGTATTTGCCGTCGCCCTGGCGCCATTGCACCAGCGCGTCGCCGCTGATGGCCAGGCCCTTCTGGCGCGCCTTGATGGTGTAGCCCAGGTCCGCCGAGGGCGGCAGGCTGAAAGCGCGCTTGGCGCTCGGGTGCTCGGCAGCGGCGCCATTGGCGCCTGCGCCTGCGGCTGCCGCCGTGGCCGTGGCCGTGGCGAGGAGGATGCTGAATACTGTGTTGCGCATGTTTACTTTCCAGCGTTGCCGCTCAGGGTGATCTTGGTGATGGTCTGCGTCGTCAGCGCACCATTCGCTTCGGTATTGCGGATCTGGACCGGGAACCAGTTCATGCCGGGCGCCAGCCAGATGTCCAGCCGCGCCGAGTACGAGCCCGGCTTGGGCGGCCGCGCCAGGTGCCATGTGACGATGCGGCCCAGCTGCGTGTCCAGCTCCTCCTCCCCCACCAGCAGGAAGCGGTAAACGCTGGCCTCTTTCTCGTCGCCCACCAGGATGTCGATGTCGCTGCCGAACTGGTTCACGTCGGCCCGGCCGATCGCGCCCAGCTGGAACGGCACCGTGGCCTTGTCCTGCGCGCCCGCCAGCAAGGGATAGCTGCGCTCGCTGGCCGAAAACGTGATGCGGCCGTCGTCGCGCACGAAATGGGTGGCGGTCTGCGAACGGCCGCGCCGCTTCTCGGTGAACTTCAGCGGGGCGATGCCGGCATCGTCGATCTCGCCTTCGCTGCCCAGCACCAGCAGGTTCACGCGCGTCACCAGCATGCTGATGCCTGCCTCCATGCCCACCTTGTACTTGCTGCCGTCGGTCTGCCACGACATGTGCGCCACGCCGCTCCACCTGGTGCCGTTGGCGTCGGTGCGCTTCAATTCCATCTCGAACTCGGCCGACGGCGGCAGGTCCACCTTGTAGCGGCGGGTCGCCAGCGGCGCCGGCGGCGCCGGCGGCGCGGCGGCGGCCGGCTTGTCGCTGGCGCCGGGCGCAGGGACGGCTGCCGCAGCGTCCGGCGGCGATTGTACGGCAGCCGGCGCGGAAGCGGCGCCCGGCTGCGCCAGGTCCGGCGGCGCGGCCAGCGCCTGCCCGATGCCGGCCAGCGGATCGCTCAGCGCGCCGCTCTCCTGCGCCGCCGGCTCGGCCACGGCCGATTGCTGCGGCAGCGGCGCCGGGCGCAGCGTCCTGCGGGTGGGCGGGCGAGGGGCCGGTTTGGCCGCGGCCGGGCCTACCGGCTTGATTTCCGGCGGCGGCTCGGCGGACGCGGCGCGGCGCGGCAGCGCCAGCCGCAACTGCGCCTGCATGACGGAGGGCACCGGCCTGACGGCGCTGCTCTGCTGGGGGCCGAGCCGCGAACCCAGCCAGTCTATCGTCACGAAGTGCAGGGCCACGGTGGCCGCGCACAAGGCGAGTACGCGGCGGCGCCGGGCAAGGAAGGAAACTATCGTCATGACGCTAGTTTAACGCGTGTCAAGCCCGGTTCGCTGACAGCCATAGTCAAATCTGCTACGCTAACTTACCATCCACCAGGAGACTCGCTATGCCCATGCCTCAAATGCCCAATATTCCGGGCGCCGCTGTGATGACGGATACGCTCGATTTCGTGAAGAACCTGTGGGGCAGCATGGGCGTCGTGCCCGGCATCGCCGCGCCGACGCTGTCGGTCGATGAACTGGACAAGAAGATCAACGACCTGCGCGCCGTGGAGGCGTGGCTGAACCTGAATTCGAGCATGGTGCGCGGCAGTATCCAGGCGCTGGAAGTGCAGCGCAATACCATCGCCACCTTGAAGTCCATGGGCAAGACGCTGGCCGACGCGGTGCAGCAGCAACCCGGGGCGGCCAAGGAGAAGTCGCTGTTCGAGTCGATTCCGTATGCGTCGGCGTTCTTCCAGCATGCGGCCGACGCGCTGGCGCCGAGTGCGGCGGGACCGGGGCCGGCCGGCGATACGTTCAAGTTTGCCGCAGCGCCAACGGCTCCGGCCACGGCGGCGCCCACCGAGTCGCCTGCAGCCAAGCCGGAGCCGGCAGCGTCGGCAATTCCGCCAGCGGCGCCCATGTCGGATTCCGAGGCGGCAGCGGCTGCCGCAGCGCCCATGGTGAATGCGGCGGCGTGGTGGAATCTGCTGCAGGAACAGTTCAAGCAGGCCGTGAGCACGGCCATGACCACCGACGTGGTCAGCGGCGCGGCGGCGCGCGCGACGGAAGCGGCCAGCAAGTTCGCGGCGGCGGCCAGCAAGCCGCTGGCCAAGGCGGACAAGGATAATTTGCCGGCCGGACAGGACAAGCCGGCAGCGGCCAAGAAGGCCAACGGAAATGGCAATGGCGCCGGCGGTGGCGATGGCGGCAAGAACAGCGCCGCAGCAGCAGCGCGCAAGGCGCCTGTCAAGCGCGCCGGCAGCGTCAAGCCGCCCAAGGAGTAAGCCCGGCGGCGCGCGGCAGCGGCTTACTGCGGCTTACGGCCAGGGCTGCGCCCCGACCTGCCTCGACCTGATCTGCCCTCGGCCCCAACGGACCATGGCACAGGTCCGTTGGGCGATCTCCGATTACGGCTTGGCCTGCGCCGCGCCAGCCTTGCCGGCGCTGGCGGCCAGTCCCGGCTTCAGGTGCTTGTCGAGGAACTCCAGCATCTTGGCGTTGGCCACGATCTGGTTCTTCTTCTTGCTGAAGCCGTGCCCTTCATCGTCGAACACCACGTACTCCACCGGCACGTTGTTCTTCTTCACCGCTTCCACGATCTCGTCGCTTTCCGGCTTGATCACCCGCGGGTCGTTCTTGCCCTGGATGACCATCAGCGGGCGGCGGATTTCCTTGGCGTGGAACAGCGGCGAGGTCGCCACCAGGAACTCCTTGTCCTTGACCGGATCGCCGATCTCCTGGTACAGCGCCTTGCGCTGCGATTCCCAGTACGGCGGAATCGACTCCAGCGTGCGCACCCAGTTGCTGACGCCGAAAATGTCGATGCCCACCTTGAACGCTTCCGGACGGAAGGCCATGGCCGCCAGGGTCATGTAGCCGCCGTAGCTGCCGCCCATGATGCCGATGCGGTCCGGATCGACATGGCCCAGGCTAGCCAGGTAAGTCTTGGCCTCGATGCAATCCCACAGCGGCTCGCGGCCATGCTTGCCGTCGTCGGCCGTGTTGAAGGTCTTGCCGTAGCCCGAGCTGCCACGGTTGTTAATCCCCAGCACCGCGTAGCCGTGGTTGGCCAGGTACTGCATCAGCGCGTTGTAGCCGCGCCGCGTCTGGCCGCCGGGACCGCCGTGCACGAAGATCACCGCCGGCGCCTTGGCGCCGGGCGCCAGGCCCTTAGGCTTGAAGTAGATCGAAGGAATCTCCATGCCGTCGAAGGACTTGAAGCGCACCACTTCCGCTTCCACCAAATCGTTCGGATCGATTTCCTTGTTCAGGCTTTGCGTCAGCTGCGCGGTCTTTTTGGTCTTCAGGTCGTAGACGAACAGATTGCTGGGCGAACGGTCGCCGTTCAGGTAAAAGGCCATCAGCTTGCCGCTCGGCGAGAACGTCACGCCGCGCATTTCGCCGCCCGGCAGCTTGGGCAGCGCCACCGGCTTTTCTTCCGGTCCTTCCACCACGCGCACCACCTGGCTGCCGTCGTGGTCCACCACGGTGGTGCGGAAGCGGCCGTCCAGCGAGTAGCCGGAACCGAACACGTCCCAGTCCGCCTTCTCGTGCACCGCGATGGCGCCGGTGGCCAGGTCGTAGGTGCGCAGCGTGTTGAACTCGCCGCCCTCGTTGGAGGTGAAGAACAGGCGCTTGGAGGCCGGGTCGAAGGTGGCCGCGTTGTAGCTGGCCGTGCCCTGGTGCGGCGTGATGTGCTTCAGATCCTTCTTCTGCAGGTCGTACAGATAAATGTCGCTGTCGGAGGTGGTGTTGGGCTTGGACAGCGCAATCCAGCGCTCGTCGCGGCTCAACTCGCTCGGGGTCATGCCGTTCTCATTTTTGTACAGCAGCGTGCGTTCGTAGCTCTTCGCATCGTAGCGGTACAAGTCGAAGAACTTGGGATCGCGCTCGTTGGTCAGCGCGTAGAACACCTTGCCGTCCACCGACCAGCCGCCGAAGATGGCTTTCAGCTTGTCGCCCGGCGTCAGGTCCTTCTCGCTGCCGTCCAGCTCGCGCACGTACAAATGGTTCTGCTCGTTGCCGCCCTTGTCGCGCGTAAACAGGATGCGGTCATCGTTGCGGAAATAGCCCACCGCGTAGGTGCTGTCGGTGGTGGACTTGGTCAGCGCCACCGGCTTGCCGCCGCCCACCGGCTGGGTGTAGACGTTGGGGATGCCGCTCTCGTTGCTGGTAAACAGGATCTGCTTTTCGTCGCGGCTGAACGACGCGCCCGAGATCGACGTGGTGGCCATGAACTGCTCGATGGTGTATTGCTTGGGGGGCTTGGCGGCAGCGGCCATGGCGCCCGGGAGGGTTTGCAACATCAAGGCCAGCACGGTGAGACGCGCGGCAGTTTTGATACGACGCATGTTCGCTCCTGTTCAGGGTGGGCCGCCGTCCCGATGACGGCAGCGCAGCCAGTGTTGCAAGAACGAACTACGTTGTCAAATCATACAATCATTGTGCCAACTACGCCAGCCGCTGGATGCGGATCGCGTCGATCAGGCCGCCATCGTCGCGTTGTATTTTTACAATCTTGATCAAGCCTTCCTCGGCCAGCGCCTTGGCGCCGTCATGCGCGGACTGGAAGGATTCCAGCGTGTCGCCCTTGACTGCCACCGGCCGTATCCAGGCGGCGGCGCCGACTTTCATTTTCTCGTAGACCTCTTTGGCGATATCGCGCATAGGTTCTCTCCTCGTTGTGTTTTAGTGTAATCATTGAAATGCCAGGAAACAAGTTTCGCTCAGTTGCTAAGAAACTACACCTCGTCGTCCTGCTCTTCCTGGCTCTGTTCCGGGTCTTCTTCCGGTGCCGGCTCCGCCGCTTGCCGGCTGGGCATCAGCAAGGCCAGCTGCTCGATCAACTGAGCGAAACGCTGCTGGCCGGGCGCCACCCGGTCCACATGCATCAGCACGCCGTTCGCTTCGTCCATCAGCTGCTGGCTGAAGCCGTTCTGCTGCATGTGCGAAATAAGGATCTGCGCCGAATTGAACAGGATGCGCATATTGTTGGGCAAAGCCGCGCGCGCCGTGCGCATCCACGCCACCGCCTCGCCCAGCTTGGCGGTCTTCCACAGCAGCACGCCCTTGTTCATCATGTCCGCCGCTTCCTTGCGGGAAGCCTGGATCAGCGCGGCGCCCTCTTCGCTCATGCGCGCCTTGTCGAATATCTTCTGCACCTCCTCCAGCAGCAGCGTGTTGTCGTGGTTGTTGCGGATTACGTAGCACAGCAGCTCGGCCGGCGCGTCCTTCACGCCGACGGCAAACAGCAGCGTCGCCATCTCGATGCAGGTCTCGGTGTCCGGCCGTTCCGGGTCTTCGTTGAGCATGGCTTCCAGCTCGTCGCCCGACTTGCGGGCGCGGCGGTAGTCGCCGCTCTCGTGGTACACCAGCCCCTCGGTGATCTTGGCGCGCAGCTGCACCTGGTCGCCGGTGAACTCGCGCTGCGCGGTGGCCAGCACCTGCAGCGCCTCCTTGGGGTCGTTCTTCTGGCCGCACACGCGCGCCAGGCCGAAGTAGGCATCGACCGTCTTCATGATCGAGTACTCGCCGATGGCGATGCACTTGCGGAAGGCGCGCTCGGCCAAGGCGATATTGCCCAGCTTGAGCGCCGCGTTGCCCAGGTTGCGCTGGCGCGGCACCGAGTTGGGCGACAGCTTGGCCGCCTTCTCCAGCACGTCGCACGATTCCTCCAGCTTGCCCATCAGCTGGAACGCCGTGGCCAGCTGGTCGTAGGCGTCGATGTAGAAACGGTTGTCGGCGATCACGCCCTGGAACATCTGGCGCGCCGCTTCGTGGTCGCCGTTGCCCATGCGGATCTTGGCCAGGCCGGTGCGGGCCCAGTTGTAGTCGCGGTCGTCCAGCACCAGCTCGTAGACCGCGCGCGCCTTGTCGGGCTCGCCGGCTTTCAGCAGCAGCGCCGCCTTCATGCGCAGCAGGTCGATCTCGTGCAGCTTGTTGTGCGCGATCTGCTCGTCGCACAGGCGCGCGGCGCGCAGGTAATCCTTCTCCACGAAGGCGTGGTCGATCTCGCGGAAGATCTGCTTCTTCTGCCACACGCGGTTCAGGCGTGTCAGCAGCACGCCTTCGGTGATGGGCTTGATGATGTAGGCGTCCGGCTGGTGCTCGGCGGCGCCCATGACCGACTCCACGCTCTTCTCGGCCGACACCATCAGCCACACGCTGGACGGCGTCATCAGGTTGCGGATGCGCACTTCTTCCAGCACCTGCTGGCCGTTCTTGCCCTCGCCCAGGTTGAAGTCGCACAGCACCACGTCGTAATGGGTCTTGGCCAGCATGATCATGGCCTCGCCGCCGCTGGCGGCCTGGTCGATATGCTTGGCGCCCAGGTTGCGCAGCGACTCGCGCAGCAGCTGGCGGATGCCGACGAAATCGTCGACGATCAGGTATTGCTTGGCGGTCCAGTCTATCGCGGCAATGGCGGCCGTGACGTTGTCGGGCACGGTGGGAGCGACGGTGGGAAACGACATCTCGCCTCCGCTCAAGGTAAGCGCAGCACGAAGCAGCCGCCGCCCAGTGTGCCGCCGTTTTCCAGGTGCACGCTGCCGCTGCGCTGGCGGTGCTTGTGCATCTTGGCCACCTCGCACGCGAAGTACAGGCCCAGGCCGCTGCTGTTGGTGAGAAAGTTCACGCCGCTGGTGTTGCCGCTCATGGCGGACTCGCCGGCGTCGATCAGTGCCTGCGGGAAGCCGCTGCCGTTGTCTTCCACGCGCAGCTCCAGGTCGCCGCCGCGCTCGGCGATGGCGATACGGATGGTGTCGCCGGTGTAGCGCACAGCGTTGTTGATGGCGTGCGCCAGCATGCCGATCACCAGGTCCTCGTCAAAGGTCCAGATCAGGTCGGCCGGGAAATCGGTCTGCAGCGCGATGCGGCGGGAAGCCAGCAGCACCTTGGCTTGCGCGCTGACTTGCTGCACCAGCTCGGCCACCTGTTGCGGGCGCGGATCGAATGGGTAGGACGGCTTGCCGACTTCCTTGTACAGCGCCAGCAGCTGCATCAGGTTGTCGTTCAGGCGCTTGGTCTGATACAGCATCTGGGCCAGGCTGGGATAAGCGGGATGGTTCGCGTCGTTCTCGTCGGCATTGCCCAGCAAATTCTCCAGCGTGCCGCTGAGGACGCTGATCGAATTTTTCATGTCATGGGCGGTTGAAGCCAGGAACAGGAACAGCTCGGGCGAGCCCGCTTGATCTTCCATTGATAAGGCCTCCACGGGCAATTATTTCTGAATAGCGATTATACCTGCCCGCCACGGCGGGATTTGAGCAGAAATCGCGCCGGATCAAGCGCGGCGGCCAGGCTGGCCTCCAGCGGCAGCGCTTCGTGCTCGAGTTGCGCTGCAAGCAACTCGGCCGCCAGCGGGGCCCAGATCAGGCCGCGCGAGGCATAGCCCAGCAAGCCATACAGCCCGGCGTGGCGGGGCACGTCGCGCAGCCGCTCGCTGCGCAAGGCGGCACCGTAGTCCGGCAGCGCGCCCACCAGCGGCAGGCGGTCCGGCGCCATGCAGCGCAAGCCGACCCGGCCGGCCAGCGGCAGATGGCGCGCCACATCCTGCGGCAGCGCGCCGGGCAGGATGTCGCGTGCGCGAGACAGATTCTCCTGCTGGCTAGCCTCGCGCAAGGCGCGTCCGGTATCGCTGTCATAGGTGGCGCCGATGCTGACGATGCCTTGCACCGGCGGCGTCAGGTAGGCTTCGCGGCACACCACCAGCGGCAGGCGGGGGAAATCCTGCTCCTGCAAATGGGTGACCTGGCCGCGCATGGTGTAGAGCGGCAATTCTGCCGTTTGCGCCATGGCCAGCGCGCCGGCGCCGTTGGCCAGCACCACATGCGGCGCTTCGGCCAGCAAGGCGCCGCCGTGCGCGCGCACCTGCCACTGGTCGCCGGTACGCACCAGCTGCAGCGCTTCGGCGTGGAACACGCGCGTCAGCCGCGCGCCGCACGCGTCCAGCATGGCGCGGCAGATCGACGCGGGATTGGCCCAGCCGCCCTGGCTGAACAGCCAGCCGCCGTCGGGCGTGGGCGCCCCCAGCAAGGCGCCGGCTTCCTGCGCATCCACCCAGCGCACGAATTCGGGCGGATAGTTCCAATGCGCCGCCACCGCCTTCTGCAACTGCGCGTGCCCGGCATCGCGCGCCAGCTGCAGCACGCCGCATTGGGCACCGGCGATGGCCGGCCGCGCAGCCGCGGCGGCTGGGGCGGCCGCGCCCGCCTCGGCGGGCGGCAAGCTGGCATTGGCGTCCAGCCCGCCGAGCTGCTGCCAATGGCGCATGGCGTACAAATAGGCCGCGCGGCTCAGGCGGGTGGGAATATTGTCGTCCCGGGACAGCAGCGGCATGAAGATGCCGGAGCGGTTGCCGGACGCCTCCTGCGCCGGCTGCCGGTGGCGCTCGACCAGCGTCACCTCCCAGCCGCGCGCGGCCAGGCGCTCGCATGCCGCCGCGCCCGCCATGCCGGCACCGATCACCACCGCCCGCCGCAGCGGCTCCGGCGCCCTTGGCGGCTGCGGTTTCCGGCTGGTAAACACGGCTTGCACAGTGGCCGGTGCACCGCCCTGGCCGTCATCCGGCTGCCACTCGAAGCCGGCCGAGCGCAGCGCCTTGAGGGCCACATCGCCGGCGCCGTGCAGCGCCAGGGTCGCGCCGGGCAGCGCCAGCTTGGCCAGGGCGCGCATCGGTTCGATGGGCGCGGGCAAGTAAAACGCGTCGACGCGCGCCGCGATCTGCGGCAGCGTGGCCTCGATGGGTCCAGCCAGCAAATCGAGCGTCACGCGGCCCTGGTCGAACGCCAGCCGGTGCAGGCCGGGCACGTTGACCGGCCAGCCGTCCCGCAGTTCCGGCGCCACATCCTGCGCCGCCGGCAGCGCGGGCAACAGCGCGATGTAGTGCAGCGCGCCGCGCCCCCGCCAGGCCAGCCGCGCCGCGAGGAAGTGCTCGCCCTTGCCGAAACCGGTGGCCAGCAGGACGTGCTTCATCGCGCCTGGCATGCGGCGTGGCGGAAGCAGGCGTGGTCGTGGTCGTTCACCATGCCGATGCCCTGCATGTAGGCATACACAATCGTCGAGCCGACGAATTTGAAACCGCGCTTGGCGAGATCCTTCGAAATGCGGTCGGACAGCTCGGTGCTGGCCTGCCGGTCGCCCTGCTTTTGCACGTGGTTGACGATGGGCTGGCCGCCGACATAGGCCCACAGGAACTGGTCCAGGCCGCTCCCCTCATCCACCAGCCGCAGATAGGCCTGCGCGTTGGTAATGGCCGCCGCCACCTTGAGCTTGTTGCGCACGATGCCGGGATTGGCCAGCAGCTCGGCCACCTTGTCCGGGCCGTAGGCGGCGATCTTGCGCGCGTCCCAGTTGTCGAAGGCGGCACGGTAGCTGTCGCGCTTGTTCAGGATGGTTTCCCAGCTCAGTCCGGCCTGCGCGCCTTCGAGATTGAGCATCTCGAACAGGCGCAGCTCGTCGTGGCACGGCAAGCCCCACTCTTCGTCGTGGTAGGCGATATATCTGGGATTGGCCGGATTGGCCCAGCTGCAGCGGTGTAGGTTCATGGCCGCAGTTTACATTAAGATATGGGCTTCCACACAGCCAGGGAGCAGGCATGCAATTCGAAGCAAAACTGGCGTGGCAGCGCAACGGGCAGGATTTCCTGGACCAGCGCTACAGCCGCGCCCACGAATGGATCTTCGACGGCGGCCTGCGCGTGCCGGCCTCGTCGTCGCCGCTGTCGGTGCCGCTGCCGATGTCGAACGCCGACAATGTGGACCCCGAGGAGGCGCTGATTGCCGCCGCGTCCAGCTGCCACATGCTGTTCTTCCTGTCCATCGCCGCCCGGCGCGGGCACGTGGTGGAGAGCTACAACGACCACGCGGTGGGCCTGCTGGAAAAGGACGAGCGCGGCCGCATGGCCATGACCAGCATCACGCTGCGCCCCGCCATCGTGTTCGCCGGCACCGACTGGCCCGACCAGGACGAGCTGGACGCCATCCACCACGAGGCGCACGACAAGTGCTACATCGCCAATTCGCTGCGCGCCGAAATCACCATCGAGGACCCGGTGTAATCAGGCCAGGTCGCTGGACAGGCCCACGCGGCGCCGTTCGCCGCCCAGGTTGGGCGGGTTCGCCAGGTTGGTGACGATCTTCACCTGGCCGCTCGCCACGGTCTGTTCCAGTTGCTTCATCATGCGCGTAAACAGATCCTCCGGCTGCGTGGCCGGTGTGCTGTACAGCGCGGCCCAGGCGTCGCGGCCGGAGTGCTTGGCGATGTACAAACCCATGTCGGCCAGCTCCACCACTTGCGACCAGGTCAGCAGGCGCGGCTGCGACGGCAGGAAGGGGAAACAGGCGTAGCCTATCGAGCAGGTCTTGCGCAGCGGGCTGCCGTCCGGCAGGCGAAACTCGCGCAACGCCACCGCGCTGCGGATGCGCTCGGCCACCACCTTGGCTTCCTCGCGGTCGGTGGCGCGCGCCAGCACCAGGAATTCCTCGCCGCCCCAGCGTATCAAATAGTCCGATTCGCGGAACACCTCGCGCAGGCGCTCCTGCATCTGCACCAGCACCGCGTCGCCGGCCGCGTGGCCGTAGCGGTCGTTCACTTCCTTGAAGTGGTCCAGGTCCACCATGAAGAACACCAGGTCCTTGTGCATGCAGGCTGCACGCTCATGGTCCTGGCCGTCCGGGCAATCGTACTGCCGCAGCGCCATGGCCACGTCGGCGTCCACGTGCTGCAGGAAAAAGCGGCGGTTGCGCAGGCCGGTCAGCTGGTCGGTCAAGCTCACCTCTTCCAGCGCCTTGTAGGCGCGTTCCAGTTCCACGTTCTTTTCCAGCAGCTGCGCCTGGGTGGCGGCCACCTGCCGGTAGGCGCTGGCGTTGTCGAGCGCGATGGCGCCGTAGGCGCACAGGGTGCGGAAGATCAGCCGTTCGCGTTCGCCGTAGGCGCGCGCGTGCAGCGACTGCACCGTCATCACGCCCAGCACGCGCTCGCCGACGGCCAGCGGCGCGAACAGCAGGCTCAGGGTCGGCAAGGTGCCGGGGATCAAATTCGGCGTATTGCCGTTCTCGTCGATCTCGATCAGGATCTCGCGCCGCTCGCGCACGCTGCGCACCGAATTGGCGTGCGGGTCGGACAGCGCGAAGCGCGAGGCCGGCAACTCCTGCCCCGCCTCGATGCCGAAGGCGCAGCGCAGGTGCTCGCCGTCCGGCTCCAGCATGAAGATGGAAAAATGGGTGGCGTCCAGCAGGCCGTGCACGTGGCGGTCCAGCGCGCGGAACACGGCTGCCGCGTCCAGGTGGGCGGTGATCTCCTGGCCGATGGCGCTCAGGTGCGCCAGCGTGGCGTTGGTCCGCTGCAGCACTGCGGCACGCTGCGCCTCGGCCGCCGCCAGCTGGCGGTGGTGCTCGCCCTCGGTCTGCGCGCGCTCGGTCTGGTGCTGCACCTGCATGGCGATGGCACGGTTGGTGGCGTCCTGGCTGTGGGTGCGGTCGCGCGCGGCGTTGGCCTGCACCGCGATGTCGTAGGCGCGCGCGTGGTCGCCGGTGGCGGCGTACTCGCGCGCGGCGGCATCCAGCAGCGCCGCCGGCACCGCATAGCCGGCGATGGTGGCGGCCAGGTTCATGGCCAGCTGCAGGTAGTGCAGCACGGCGTTCGGCGCCGCCATGCCCAGCGGCTGCGGCAGCCGGTGGCGCGCGTGGATCTGCGCCAGCACGCGCAGCGCGGCGATCTGGTTGTACACGTCGCGGTGCTCGCTGGCCAGCGACAGCGCCGACAGCGCCACCGACAAGGCGTCCTGCGGCCGGTCCAGCTGCGACAGCGCGTGCGCCTGGCCGCGCCGGGCGCCGCTCTTGAAGTCGCTCTGGCCCAGCGAATCGCCGCGCTGCTCCAGCAAGGTGAAGCTGTGCAGCGCGCCGGGCGCGTCGCCCAAGTCGAGCGCCAGGTCGCCCTGGTATTCCAGCGAGACGGCGTAGGCGCGCGAGCCGGACAGCGGCGCCAGCAACTGGATGGCTTCCCGCAGCAGCTCCTGGGCCGCTTCGCGCTGGCCCAGCTGGCGCAAGGTCTCGGCGCTCTGCATCAGGCAGGAGCCGATGCTCATCGGCCAGCCGGTGGGACGCGCCAGCGCCAGGCCGCGCTGCATCCATTCGAGCGCGGCGTCGTGCGCGTTCAGGCTGGTGAAACCGTTGCCGATATTGGTGGCGATAATGATGGCGCGGCGCACCTGGCCGGTGGCGATGGCCGCTTCGAAGGCCACCATCAGGCGGCTGACGGCGCGCCCGAAGTCGGCCGCCTGGAAGGCGGCAATGCCGTCGAAATCGCTGATCCAGCCGGACACGGCGGGGTGGACGCCGGGGTCGAGCGCGGCGTCGGCCGGGAAGCGCTGGCCCCAGCGCTGGCTGGCTTCCTGCAGGCTGTGGAACACGCTGAAGATGGCGGCGGCGGCGTCGATGATATCGGCCCGCACCAGGTCGCCGCCGGCGCGCGCTTCGGCCGAGGCGATGGCCAGCTCGGCATCGCTGGCGGCGGAGTCGCCGCGGTCGGTGGCGATCCAGGCCAGCAGCCAGTGCGCGTCGGCGCAGCCCAGCAGGTCGCCCTGCCGCTCGAAGGCATGCAGCGCTTGCGCCGCCAGCGCCTGGCCGGCGTCCAGCGCGCCGTGCAGCCACTGGGCTTCGGCTTCGATCAATTGCAGGCGCGGCGCCAGCGAAGCCGGAACGGACCGGTCCAGGCCGTCGTCATGGGCATGCTCCCCATCCAGGGACGGCAGCAGCGCGGCCGCTTCGGCAGCCAGCTGCCGGGCCCGCGCGACGTCGCGCTGGCGCAAGTGCCAGGCCAGCTTGGCCAGGCACCGCAGGCGCAATCCGCCTTGCAGGGAAGGCAATTCCGCGTCCCAGCGCGCCAATTCCTCATCGAGCGCAAACATGTCCACTACATCGTGTCCTTCTCTACCATATTGCCGCAACGCACTATGCGCAATGCCGCATTATTCCACAGTTCAGCGCAGGACAGCGACGGCCGCTGAAAATGTCAAAAAAGACAAGCTAGTTGAAACCAGGATAATGCGCGCGATGCGCCCCGTGTTGGCGCCGAAGCGCTCGGACAGCAGCGCCACGTTGCTGGCACTGGGCAGGCAAGCGACCAGCACGATGACAGTCAGCGCGGCCGGGTCCAGCGGCACGCCCAGCGCCATGGCCGCATGGCCGGCGCCGGCCACCAGCAGCGGATGCAGCAGCAGCTTCATCAGCGCCAGCGCAACGTAGTCGTGGGGGGGGGGGGGGGGGGGGG
>NZ_BAAKJE010000070.1:0-77650 GCF_059704565.1 Massilia sp. NBRC 108631 | reverse complement strand
CGACTCGGCTCCGGCTACGGCCAATGCCGGTCCACTGCACGCCTTGAACGCCAGTGGTGTGCTTGACGGCGGCAGCCGCGCAAATGGCAGCGGCAGTAGCAGCGGCACTGGCGCGGTGATGGGGACAGGCAACGGCAGCGTAATCGGTAGTGCCAGCGCAATCGGCAACGCGAACGGCGGCGCAAACGGTGGCGCAAGTGGCAATGGGAATGGCACCATCGGCGTCTCGGCCGGCGCGGACGGCAGCGGCGGCCGTCAGCTTGTGGGCAGTGCGGCACAAGCGGCACGGGGCACGGCAACGCCATGGCGCGACGGTGTGAAGGCGCAGGCCGACAACACGCGCTCTTACGCGCAGTCCAGCGCCGCGACGGTTTCCGGTGCCGCGAAGGGCAGCAAGCAGGCTGCGATGAACGGCGCGCGCGCCGCAGCGAAAGGAGCCAGCGCGCAGCCTTCCATCAACCTGGACGGCACGGCGAGCGGCAGCGGTTCGGCCAACGGTTCGGCCAACGGCAGCGCCTCTGCGCGCGGGCGTAGCGCCCCGAACGGCGGCTCTGCGTCGATGTGAAAATCTTCACCACATCCTCGTCCTCGCTGACTCGCGTGTAAAACGCGGTCTTCAGAACGGTTCCCAGTCTGTGTGGACGCGCATGGCGCGGCGGTCGACTTAGGGCCATTCGTCCGGCCCCGGTAGGGCTGCCGAGGGCGATTGGAATATGGCCGGCAGTTCAGGTTCCGGCAGCGCGGGCGGGCAGAACGCACGGGGCGCGATTGGCGCAGGTGGGCGCACTTTGGCGGCAAGTTCCTGCGCGCGCCGCAGTGCAAAAGCGCTTCTGGCGCGCGTTGCGCCAGGAAAGAGGACGGTTACATCGGTCCAGGCGTTGCGGACGTAACCGGAGAAAGGTACTGAAAACGCCATCATCAGTAGTTCGACCTCGACAGCGGCCTTTAGTTCAGTACCGCTTCAGCAGGATTTCAGTAGATTTCAGTACCGTTCAACAGGGGGCGCGAACGAATACATGCCCACCACATCCCCGTCCTCGTCGACCCGCGTGCAGTCAAGGCGGAAGCCGAGCTTGCGGACCACCGCGATGGAGGCGGCGTTTTCGGGGAGAATTTCGGCGAACACCTCGCGCACGCCGTTCGAGAACGCCAGGTCGAGCAAGGCTTGCACGGTTGCTGCGGCGGCGCCCTGGCGGCGGTGCGCGGGAGCGATGCCATAGGCGATTTCAACGCGCCCCTTTGCAGGTTCGCCCTTGAAACCGCAGCCGCCGACAATTTCGCCGTCGTCGCGCACGATCAAAAAAGTCGCGCACCAGAACTCGGATGCGCCCTGCCCTATGCGGTCCAGCGCGCGCTGCGCCACGAAAGCGGGCGGCAAGGCGCCCGGCTGCACGCGCCCTTCCATGCCGGCCGGAATGCGCGAAGCCGCCAGATCGGCAAGCTCGCCCAGCGCCAGCGGCCGCAGCGACAAGCGCGCCACCGGCGCTGGCGATGCCGCAACCGCGACCGCCGGTGTAGCCGCAGCATGCAGCGGCTGCACTGGCGGAACCTCCGTCAAGGCGATTCGCACAGGCAGTGCGTGACCGCCGTGAACGGCTTGCGTTTGTCGGCCACCTCGGACAGCCAGCTCAGCTCCTGCGCCGCCTCGGCGGCTGCGCCCAGCGGCATGCCGGTCGGCGCCAGCGTCGCCTTGACGTAAGGCGCAACAGACTGCGCCACCGCGTGCGCCGCCGAACCGCCGAAGAACTCGACGATCTTGTCGAACTTGGACACCTCACGCTCAATGTAGGCCACGCGATAATCGCTGCCCAGCTTGGCGCGGTCGGCAGCCGCCTTCAGCGCGTCGCCGTAGCTGCCCACGCGGTCCACCAGGCCGCGCTCCTTGGCCTGCACACCGGTCCACACGCGGCCCTGTGCCACTTCGTTGATCTTTTCCGGCGTAGTCTTGCGCGCCGCAGCGGCCTTGGTGGTGAACTCCGAATAAATGTGATTGATGCTGCCCTGGATGATCTGGCCGAAACGCGGGTCCAAAGGACGCAGTGGGTTGGCCGCGTCGGCCAGCCAGGTGGTGGTCACGCCTGCCGTGTGGATGCCCAGCTTGTCGATCACCTTGTCGGCGCGCGGCACCAGCGCGAACACGCCGATCGAGCCGGTAATGGTGTTCGGCTCGGCGATCACCTCGTCGGATGCCATCGAAATCCAGTAACCGCCGGAAGCGGCCAGGTCGCCCATCGACACCACCACCGGCTTGCCTGCCGCGCGCGTCAATTCCAGTTCGCGGCGGATCAGTTCAGAACCGAAGGCGCTGCCGCCCGGCGAATTCACGCGCAGCACGATGGCCTTGATGCTGTCGTCTTCGCGCGCCATGCGGATCAGGTTGGAAGTCGACTGCCCGCCGATGGAACCGGCCGGCGCCACGCCGTCGCTGATATCGCCCACTGCCATCACCACGCCCACCGCATCGCCGATCAGCTTCGGATGCACGCGCGCGAGGTAGTCTTCATAGCTCACCTGGCGGAACGATTTGCCCAGCGCATCCTTCTCGCCGCGCTCCATCATCATCTTGCGGATTTCGTCGCGCGTCTTCAGGCCGTCCACCAGCTTGGTGTCCAGGGTTACCTTGGCCAGGTTACCGCTGGCCGCTTCCACCAGCGCCGGCAGCTCGTTGATGTTCTTCATGATGTGGCCCTGCGGCAGCTTGCGCGCCTTTTCCACGTCATCCGTGTAGCTGGTCCACAGCGCGTTGTTCAGGTAAGCCTCGGCCTCGGTGGCCGCCGGCGACGGGCCGTTGGCGATGAAGGGCTCGGCAAAGCTCTTGTAGGTGCCCACTTTGAGCAGGTTGACCGTCACGCCAATCTTGTCCAGCGCGTCGCGGTAGTAGTTGCGGTGGCGGCCGAAGCCTTCCAGCAGCACCGCGCCCATCGGATGCACGTACACTTCATTGGCGTGCGACGCCACCAGGTACTGGCGCTGGCTGTAGCTGGAACCCCAGGCCACCACCTTCTTGCCGCTGGCCTTGAAGCGGTCGACGGCGCCGGCCACTTCGCGCAGGCTGGCCTGGCCGCCGCCTTCCAGCTCGTCGAGCAGCAGCACGGCGCCGGCGATCTGCGGATCCTTGGCAGCCGTGTCGAGCACGTTGCGCACGTCGCGCAGCTGCACGGTGCGGCGCACTTCGCCGCCCATCAGGTTAGCTTTCACGGCATCGCGCACGCCGGCGCTGCCCTGCTCAACCAGTTCGCCCTTCAGGTCCAGCACCAGCATGGTCTTGGCGCCCAGCGGCTTCGGGCCGCCGCTGAAAATGGCCACGGCCAGCAAGATCAGCACGATCAGGAACAGCAAATTCAGTATGGCGCGGCGGCCAAAGTCCAGCGCGCGCCAGGCATAGGCAAAACCGCTGCCGATGCGGGAAACAAAAGATCGTGACATGGATGCTCCTTGAATAATTTAAATCTGACAACACTGTAAGCGAAATCGCCCCTTTTTGCCTATGAAAAATGCTTAGGGAACGCTTACGGCGCTGCCCGCACGCGCGGGCGCTGAAATCAGGAACAGGCCACCCATTACCAGCAGACCGTTAATAATAAGCAGTTCCAGCCCCAGCCTATACGTGCCGAACAGCCAGGCTTGATTGCGGTCAATGAGCCAGCACAGCAACGGACCGGCCAGCACCATCAGCGGCACCCAGCGGTCCTGCACGGTGCGCTGCGTGAGGATGCCAAAGGCAAACAGCCCCAGCAGCGGGCCGTAGGTGTAACCGGCCAGTTTCAGGATCACGCCTATCATGCTGGCGCTGTCGATCCACTTGAACACCATTACCAGCAGCAGGAACAGCGCGCAGAAGCCCAGGTGCACGCGGTGGCGCAAGCGCGTCCTGGCGCGCTCGTCCAGGCCGGGCCGGCGCTGCAGGCCCAGGATGTCGATGCAGAACGACGAGGTCAGCGCCGTGATGGCCCCGTCCGCGCTGGGGAACAGCGCCGACACCAGCGCGATGAAGAAGATCAGCTGGATGGCGGCCGGCATATGGCCCATCACCACCGCCGGGAACAGCTTGTCGCCCTCGGCGGCCACGCCAGCCAGGGGCGCGTACAGGTGCAGCAGGCCGCCCAGGAACAGGAACAGCGACAGCACGCCCACCAGGATCACGGTCAGCGCCACCATGTTCTTCTGCGACTTGCCCACCGTACTCACCGAAATATTTTTCTGCATCATCTCCTGGTCCATGCCCGTCATCGCAATCGTGATGAACATGCCGGCCAGCACCTGCTTCCAGAAATAGGTGGGGCTGTCCACGTCCGTCGTCAAGACCCGCGCCAGGCCGCTGGCCTCCATGCGTGCCAGGCTGTCGAGCAGGCCCAGGTCCATCTGCTGCATCAGCCAGCCGACGCAGACCACCAGCCCCAGCAGCATGCCGGTAGTCTGCAGGGTGTCGGTCCAGACGATGGTCTTGACGCCGCCCTCGTAGGTGTAGAGCAGTATCATCAGCAGGATTACCAGGTTGGTGGCCCAGAACGGCACGCCCAGGCTGTCGAGGATGGTGGCTTGCAGGATGTTGACCACCAGGTACAGGCGCGCGGTGGCGCCCAGGGTGCGCGACAGGATGAAGAAAGCCGCGCCGCTCTGGTAGGCACGCCGGCCCAGGCGCACTTCCAGGTAGTGGTAGATCGAGGTCAGCTTGAGGCGGTAGTACAGCGGCAGCAGCACGAAGGCCACCGCGATATAGCCCAGCGTGTAGCCCAGCACGATCTGCAGGTAGCCGAAGCCGTCGCGCCCCACCGCGCCCGGCACGCTGATGAAGGTGACCCCGCTCAGGGTGGTGCCCACCATGCCGAAGGCCACCAGCATCCAGTTGCTGTTCTTGTTGCCGATGAAGAAACTGTCGTTGTTGGCGTTGCGCGACGTCAGCCACGCCACGCCCAGCAGCAAGGCAAAGTACGCGAGGACGACGCTAAACAGGGCAACGGGCGACATGGGCATTCCAATTCAGAAATATTTCGCCAGCAATATACACCCGATCCGGCGCGCGCTGGTCTAGAATCCCTTTGCCCCTCCATCACCCAGAGTTATCGCATGTACTCAGCAGAAACTATCGCCTACGCCCGCGAACAGGAAGCCCTGGTGCGTCCCCTTGAATACCGCGTGCACCAGCAGCACGACAGCCGCAGCGACGGCCGCGAGGACGCCATGCGCGACTACGCGCGGGTGCTGTACGCGGCCTCGTTCCGCCGCCTGCAGGGCAAGATGCAGCTGCTGGGGGTGGACGCCAACCAGTCCAACCGCAACCGCCTGACGCACAGCCTGGAGGTGGCGCAGATTGCCCGCTCGATCGCCGCCGACATGGGCCTGGAGCGCTGCGTGGTGTCGGAAACCTGCGCGCTGGCGCACGATATCGGCAACCCGCCGTTCGGCCACTACGGCGAGAAAATCCTCAACAGCCTGTGCACCGAGCATGGCGGCTTCGAAGGCAACGCGCAGGCCTTCCGCATCCTGCGCACCCTGGAAAAGCGCCACTACGGCTACGCCGGCCTGAACCTGACGGTGCGCACGCTGTTCGGCATCACCAAGTACTTCCACACGCGCACCGAGAACGCCCGCAAGTTCCTGTACGACGAGGATCACGCCTTCCTCAGCGGCGAGCTGGCCAGGCACGGCATCACGGCGCGCAAGAGCATCGACGCGCAGATCATGGATTTGTCCGACGAGATCGCCTACGCGGCGCACGACGTGGAGGACGCGCTCAGCTTCGGCATCATCACCGTGGGCGAAATCGCGCACGAGTTCAAGATCAGCGCCGACTACGCGGCCGCCTACCCGCAGTTCTCGGCCATCGCCGACCGCGCCCACAACGAGGCGCTCAAATGCGAGCAGCAGGCCTCCTCCGAAGAATATTCCATCGTGCTGCGCAAGGAGCTGACCTCGGAAATCGTGCACACCCTGTGCCGCGACCTGGCCGTGGTGGACGGCCAGCTGGGCTACCGCAGCGCCGAGCTGCTGGCCAAGGGCTTGAAAAGCCTGCTGTGGAAAGCCATCCTGCGCAAGAAGGACGTGCAGCTATATGAAAAGCGCGGCGAGAAGATCATCCGCGGCCTGTTCGAGGTGCTGACGGACAAGCAGTACAACAAGGACAACATCCTGCTGCCGCCCGAGCTGCGCTGCCTGAAGGACAGCCGCGAGCGCCTGGTGATCGACTACATCGCCGGCATGATGGACTCCTATGCGGCGCAGGAATACGAACGCTACTTCGGCCCCGGCAGCCTGGACGCCATCTACCGGCGCGGCTGACGCGGGGCGCGGGCCAGCGGCCCGCCCGGGCTTGCGGCCTAGTGCGCCGCCACGCGGACCTTGCGCGGCGCCGCCTCGACGGCGCGCGGATTGAGGCGGTCCAGGCGGCCGCTCAGCGCCGTCAGGCCCAGCGCGCCCAGCACCACCAGCGCGCCGATCCAGCCCGTGTGCACCAGGCCCAGGTGCGCGACGATCAGGCCGCCGCCCCAGGCGCCGCCGGCGATGCCCAGGTTGAAGGCCGCGATGTTCAGGCCGGACGCCACATCCACCGCGCGCGGCGTGTAGTGTTCCGCCTGCTGCACCACATACACCTGCAAGCCGGCCACGTTGCCGAACGCCACCGCGCCCCACAACAGCACGGTCGCCACCACCAGCCACGGGTGCGACGCCGTGAAGCTCAGCGCCAGCAGCACGGCCGCCAGGCCCGCGAAAATGAGCTTGAGCGCGCTGACCGGGCCGCGCCGGTCGGCCAGCTTGCCGCCCCAGATGTTGCCGACGGCGACGGACACCCCGTACACCAGCATCACCAGGCCGACCGCGTTCTCGCTGAAGCCGGCCAGACCCTGCAGGATGGGCGCCAGGTAGGTGAAGGCGATGAAGGAGCCGCCGTAGCCGACCGCCGTCATGGCGTACACCAGCAGCAGGCGCGGCTGGCCCAGCACTTGCACCTGCTGCAGCAGCGACGCCGGCGCGCAGTGCTTGATCGACTTGGGCACGTACAGCATGCTGCCGATGAAGGCCACCACGCCCAGCGCCGACACGGCCAGGAACGTGGCGCGCCAGCCAAAGTGCTGGCCGATGAAGGTGCCCAGCGGCACGCCGGTCACCAGCGCCACCGTCAGGCCGGTGAACATGATGGCGATCGCCGAGGCCGCCTTATCCTTCGGCACCAGCGAAGTCGCGATGGTTGAACCGATCGAGAAGAACACGCCGTGCGCCAGGCCGGTCAACACGCGCGCCACCACCAGCGAGGCATAGCCGGGCGACAGCCATGCCATCAGGTTACCCGCCGTAAACAGCACCATCAGCGACAGCAGCAAGGTCTTGCGCGGCAGCTTGCCGGTCAGCGCGGTCAGCACCGGCGCACCGACCGCCACGCCCAAGGCGTACAGGCTCACCAGCAGCCCGGCCGACGGCAGGTTGACGCCCAGGTCGGCGGCGATGGTGGGCAGCAGCCCGACAATGACAAACTCGGTGGTCCCGATGGCAAACGCGCTGATGGTCAGCGCCAGCAAGGCAATAGGCATGACATAACTCCTGTAAAGTAGATGTCACGCAGTATCGGGGCATTCATTATTTCGAAAAAGACGCCGCCGAGCAGAAGATATTTGAATCCTAATCAACAATGAACCTCGACTCCGACGCCCTGGCGCACCTGCTGCGCTATGAAATGCCCTACGGCAAATACAAAGGCCGCGTGCTGGCCGACCTGCCCGGCCACTACCTCGGCTGGTTCGCGCGCGCAGGCTTCCCCGGCGGCCAGCTGGGCGCCCTGCTGGCCCTGATGTACGAACTTGACCACAACAACCTGCGCGGCCTGCTCGACCCCTTGCGCCCCGCGCCGCCGCGTCCCGGCCCGAGCCTGCCGCGATGAGCCGCAGCAGCCACGTCAAATTGATGTCCGCGTATAACAGCTGGATGAACCGGAAGCTGTACCAGGCGGCGGCCGCCCTGCCAGCGGATGAGCTGGCGCGCGACCGGGGCGCGTTTTTCGGCTCGCTGCTCGGGACGCTGAACCACCTGGTGGCGGGCGACACGGTATGGCTGAAGCGCTTCGCGGCCGAGGCGGCAACATCGCCAGCGCTCTCGCCAGCCGCGTTCGCGGCGCTGGCGCCGGTGCGGGCGCTGGCCATGCCGGCCAGCCTGGACGCGCCGCTGTTCGACGCGCTGGGGCCGATGGCGGCCCACCGCGAATGGCTGGACGGGGCGATCACGGCCTGGGCCGAAGCGCTGACCGAGGCCGACCTCGGCGCCACGCTGCGCTATGCGCGCATGAATGGCGACGGCCACGCCAAGCCGCTGTTCGACGTGCTGCTGCACTTTTTCAACCACCAGACCCACCACCGCGGCCAGGCCAGCACGCTGCTGTCGCAAGCCGGCGTGGACGTGGGCGTGACCGACCTGCTGGCGCTGATCCCCGACCTCGCGCCCTAGCGCGCCGCAGGCGCAGCAGCAGGGGCAGCAGCAGGCGCCACGCGGTTCAGCACCTCATACGCCGCGCTGACCCGCTCGCTGCCCGGCAAGCCACGGTTGGACAACATCACGATGCCCACCTTGCGCCCCGGATTGAACAGCGCGTAGGCCGCGAAGCCGCCGGTGGCGCCGGTCTTGTGCAGCCAGGCGTCCCCCTGCGGCGCCGACGGCGGCGCGATGGCGTCCACCGGGTTGGCCTGCCACACCATCTTCTCCGCCGTGCTGGTCAGCAGCTGCTCCAGCCCCGCCTGGCCCGGATACTGTTCCCAGATCAGCGCCTGCGTCATGGCGCCCACCTTGTAATAGCCCGCATGCGTATCGGCGATGGCGCGCGCCAGCTTGGCGTCCAGCGGCAGCAGGCCCATGTTGGCGTCCACAAAGCGGATCATGTCGCGCGTATTGCTCTTCACGCCGTAGGCCTCGTCGGCCAGCACGCCGGGATTGACGCGCACCGGCGCGCCCTTGCTGTTGTAGCCCTGCGCATACTGCGCCATCTGCGCTTCCGGCACCTCGATATAGCTGTGCTCCATGCCCAGCGCCGGGAACAGCGTGCGCTCCACCGCGTCCACATACGGCACGCCCAGGCTGCCGGCGGCGGCGATGGACAGCAAGCCGATGCCCAGGTTGGAATAGGTGCGGTGCGTGCCGGGCGCGTGGCCAGGCTGCCAGTCCTTGTAGTAGTCCATCAGCTGCGCATAGGTCTTGATCCGGTCCGGCACCTGCATGGGGAAATCGCCCACCGTGTGCGTGCCCAGGTGGATCAGGTTCACGCGGTCGAACACGCTGCCGCGCAGCGCCGGCACATGGCGGCTCACCGGGTCCGTCAAGCCCAGCTTGCCCTGCGCCTGCGCGTAGGCTGCCAGCGTCGTCGTGAAGGGCTTGCTCAGTGAGCCCAGCTCGAACAAGGTGGCGTTGCTGACCGCCTGCCCGGTTTCCTTCGACGCCACGCCGTAGTTGTAGAAGTAATGCGTGCCGTTCACGCTCAGCGCCACTGCCATGCCGGGAATCGCATTCTTTTCCAGCAGCGGCTTGATCGCCTGGTCCACCTCGATGGCGTTGACCAGCGCGGGAAATTCGGCAACGAAGCCATCGCGCGCCAGCATGCCGGTCGAGATTTCCTTGGGCGCGTCCCGGTCGCGCTGGATCAGGCGCGCGAACAGGTATTGGCGCCCGCCTTTCGACGCCCAGCCTACGTACCAGCCGTAGCCCGAGCCGGCGCCGGTCTTGCCGTTGATGCGCCAGCCCTCCGGCGCCTGGCCGAACGCCGTGAGGCGCGCCGTCATCTCGTAGGCATGGTCGCTCACGCCCAGCCGGCGGTTCACCACCTTGCCCAGGAAGGACAGCTGGCCCAGCGGCGAAATGCGCAGCGAGGATTCCAGCCAGGACGCCGTCAGTCCATCATGCGCGGCATCGCCCGACACGTCGCCGTTACCGTATTCGAAGCGCTTGGTGTAGGCCGCGAAGCGCGCCTTGCCCAGCGACAGCGTGAGCTGCTGCGAGTACCACACTACCGATTCGCCCATCCACCTGGCCGGGTCGGACGCGCTGCGCCAGCTGGGGCGCCAGTCCACATAGCCCTGGCGGAACGGCAGTTCCGGCGCGTGCTCGTCCTTCAGGAAGCCGGCGTCGTAGCCCATCAGGCTGAGCGG
The DNA here is from genome assembly GCF_059704565.1 of Massilia sp. NBRC 108631. Classification (NCBI taxonomy): domain Bacteria; kingdom Pseudomonadati; phylum Pseudomonadota; class Betaproteobacteria; order Burkholderiales; family Oxalobacteraceae; genus Massilia; species Massilia sp. NBRC 108631. The sequence goes on along the minus strand of NZ_BAAKJE010000070.1, from coordinate 67,529 downwards.
GATCTTGAAGGTGGATGCCGGCGTCACCTCGCGCTGGCAGTCGCCGCGCTGCACCAGGATCTTGCCGGTGGCGGCGTCGGCGATGGCCGTGCAGACTTCGGCGGCACAGGCGGCGGGGACGGCGGCCAGGGCGGCCACGCTGCCCAGCACCGCCATGGCGATCATGCGGAATTTCATACTTCTCCTCTCAAAGCCGCGAAATGCGACAAACATGACCATCATGCGACATTGGTCACATCCATGTCAAATGTTTTATTTCGAGTGACATAAGTCGCAAACCGCTGCACAATAGCGCCATGGCCATTCCCTCTATCTCCGAACTATCCGTGCTCAAGGCGCTGTGGAAACAGCAGCCGCTCAGCGCGCGCGAAATCCACGACCAGGTTGAACCCGAACTGGGCTGGTCCTATTCCTCCACCCGCAAGACGCTGGAGCGCATGCTCGACAAGGGTTCGGTGCGCCAGCACACGCGGCACGGCGTGCAGGTATACGAGCCGGCGCTGGAGAAAGTCGGCACCCTGGCCGCTTTCGCGCATGACTTCGGCAAACGCGTGATGGAGATGGAGACGCCCCTGCCGGTCAATATGTTTACCGGCAGCAAGCTGGTTGACGAGGCCGAACTGGCGCAGCTGGAACAGCTGCTGAACGACTGGCCGGACGACCCGCAGGACCAGCCGGGCCCGCAGGACCGCGCATGACAGGCGCAGTCCTGGCGGACGCATGGCTGCTGCGCTTTCTGCTGGCCAGCGCCGGCTGCCTCGCGGCCGGCCTCGCCGTCTGGGCGCTGACCGCGCTGTGCCGCCGGCTGCCGGGCGTTGCCCTGCACCGCTCGGTCTGGCTGCTGAGCCAGGCCACGGTGGTGGCGGCGTTCCTGGTGATCCTGCTGCCGCACAGCGAACGCCTGCGCCTGGTGCCTCCCATCGAACTGCCCGAAGCCGCAGCAAGCCGTCCCGCAGCGCAGGACGGTCCGGCCGCGCACCGCGCCGGCGAGGGCAGCGACGCCGCCAGCACCGGCCAGGTGCAGCCGGCCTCCTGGCTCACGCGCGCCGCGCAAGCGTGGCTGCTGGCCTACCTGCTCGGCCTGGGCTACACCGTGTTCCAGCTGCTGCGGGCGCGCCGCATGCTGAACGGCCTGGCCGCCAGCGGTAGCCGCCTGCCCGCGCCGATCCCGGCGGCAAGCCAGCCCGCGCCTGCCGCCGCGCCCATCGTCATCGAAGTGGACGCGCCGATTTCCCCCATGCTGTTCGGCCTGCGCAAGCCGCGCCTGCTGCTGCCGCGCCACCTGCGCAGCTTCGACGCGGCCCAGCAGCAGCTGATCGTCGAACACGAACTGACGCACTGGCGCCGCCGCGACCTGCAATGGATGAGCATCGGCATCGTGCTGCAGACCCTGCTCTGGTTCAACCCCTTCATGCGGCTGCTGCGCAGCAGCTTGTCCTGGGCCCAGGAACTGGGCTGCGACCGCGACGTGCTGCGCGGCCGCCCGCCGGCGCAACGCAAGGCCTATGCCGCCGCGCTGGTGGCGCAGCTGCGCCTGCAACACGGCACGCCCAAGACCGCGCTTGCTTTCGGCGGCGTCTGCGCCAGCACGCTGGCCTCGCGCATCGCGCTGATCCGCGAACCGGGGCGCGCGCAAGGGCGCAGGGCGCGCGCCGCGCGCCTGCTCGCGCTGGCCGGCCTGGCCTGTGTGTTCGCCGCCAGCCTCGCCTTCCAGCCAGCGCTGGCCTGGCGCATCGCTCCCGCGGCCTCGCAGGTCCCGTTCACCTGCACCGTGATCGCCGACGCCGCCAGCGGCCGGCAGCTGGCGCGGGAGGGCCATTGCGACGAACGCGTCACACCGGCTTCGACCTTCAATATCCCGGTCGCCCTGATGGGCTACGACAGCGGCATCCTGCAGCACGAACACGCCCCGCTGATGCCGTTCAAGACCGGCTACCCCGCTTACGTCCCCTCCTGGCGCGCGGACACCGACCCCAGCGGCTGGCTGCACAACTCGGTGCTGTGGTACGCCCAGCAGGTGACCGCCACATTGGGCGCGGCCCGCTTCCAGCACTATGTGCAGCGCTTCGGCTACGGCAACCAGGACCTGTCGGGAGACCCCGGCAAGGACAACGGCCTGTCGCTGGCCTGGGTCGGCTCCAGCCTGCGCATCTCGCCGCTGGAGCAGGTGGCCTTCCTGCGCAAGGTGGCCAACCGCGAACTGCCGCTGTCGGCGCACGCCTATGCCATGACCGCGCGCATCATGCCGCAGCAGACGCTGGCCAACGGCTGGCAAGTGACGGGGAAAACCGGCACCGCCTCGGCCCTGCTGCCGGACGGCAGCGAGGACGGCACGCGCCAGTATGGCTGGTATGTGGGCTGGGCCACCAAGGGCCAGCGCACGGTGGTGTTCGCGCGCCTGGCGATGGACGCCAAGCAGGAAGGCGCCATGGGCGGCCCGCGCTCGCGCGAAGCGCTGCTGCGCGAACTTCCGGCGCGGCTGGACGCGTTCTAGCCCAACGCCCGCACCACAAGTTCCTTGTAGCCCGAGGCCGGATCGGTCTCGCGGCGCAAGCTGTGGCCGGGCAGCAGCGCCAGCAACAGTTCCGCCGTGGTGCGCACCACGCAGCCGGCCGCCACGTGGCCGCCGTACACGCGGCCCTGCGCGTCCGACACCGACATGTGCAGATGCGCGCCGTCCGGCGCCACCGAACCTGCCAGCGTCAGGATTTCCAGGTCGCCGCGCAATTCGGTCGCACCCGGCATGCCCGCATAGCGCAGCTGCGCCACGCTCAGGCTGCCGATGCCCTGCAGCACGAAAGCGGCGGCGCAGGCTTCGGCGGCGGCCGCCTCGATGGCCGCGCGCAGGTCCGCGCCCGGCCCCAGCCGCAGCGGATGCGCCAGCAAGCTCATGCGGGCAGCTTGGGCGCCACCAGCGCGGTGAACTCGCCGCTGTCGACCAGCTTCTTCAGATCCTGGAAGCCGCCCACCAGCGTGCCGTTGATGAACACCATCGGCAAGGTCGGCCAGCCGCTCCACATTTTCAGCGCGGTGCGGCGGCGCCACTGGCTCAGGTAGCTGCCGTATTCCAGGTACACATACGGCGCCCCCTGCGCGTCCAGCAACTGGCGCGCCTTACGGGGAAAGGGATTCATCGCCATGCCGACCACCACCACCTTGTTGGCGGCGACAGCGGCCTGCACCGCCTGCAGAATGTCGGCGTGGTTGCCCGCGACCTTGCTGCGGATGGCGGGATGGATGCGGGATTCTTCTAAAACGGGACGGCTCATGGCGCTTCCATTGTCGTTGCGGATCACGCGATATTACAGCAGCGACAGCGTCTCCGGATCGGGCTCGCCGCCGAAAAAGCGCTTCAGGCAGGCCGTGAACAGGTGCTCGGCGGGCGCGGCCTCGGCAAACAGCGTCACGCAGGAGCGGAATTTGATGTCGTCCGGCGCGCCGAAGATATCGTGCGCCGACACGCCCTGCCCCGCCGCCAGCACCAGCGCGCAGCACTCGCGCAGCCGCCCGCCCAGCAGCGGGTGGTCCAGGTAAGCCCGCGTTTCGGCCAGCCCCGACAGGGCGTAGCGGTGCGCCATCTCGCTGCGCCCCAGCCCGGCCAGCTGGGGAAAGATGAACCACATCCAGTGGCTGCGTTTGTGCCCGGCATGCAGCTCGGCCAGCACCGTCTCGTAGACCGGCTCCTGCGCCGTCACAAAGCGTTCAAGATCCCACATGCCGTCCTCCCTGCAAAGCGATGTGGGAAAAAGTATAGCCCGGTCAGTGCGCGGCCGCCGCACTGCTTCCGGCCACCGCGGGCGCGCCGACAGTGCGCCGCGCCAGCCACGCCAGCGGCAGCAGCGCCGCCAGCGAAATGGCCACCCCGGCCCATGGCGTGGCGCCCATCAGGCTGCGCGCCACCATCAGGCCGCCCAGCGAGGAGCCGAGCGAGATGCCGAAGTTGAAGGCCGAGATGTTCAGGCCGGAGGCAAAGTCCACCGCCTGCGGCGTGTAATGCTCGGCCGTGGCCAGCATGCCGGCCTGCAGGCCGGGCGACAGGCCGAAGGAGAACAAACCCCACAGGAACAGCAGCGGCACCAGCGCCCAGGGCGTGTGCACCGACAGCGCCAGGCCGGCTTGCGTCACGGCCAGCAGCACCAGCAGCATGCGCAGCGAACGCTGCCAGCCCATGTGGCTGCTCAGGTAGCCGCCCGCCATATTGCCGGCGAAAGTGGCCGCGCCGAACACGACCAGCATGGCGCTGGCGGTGGTGGCCGAGAAGCCGGCGATATCGGTCAGGATAGGCGTGATGTAGGTGAAGGCGGCGAAAATGCTGCCGAAGCCCAGCGTGGTCACCGCCATCATGGTGAGGATGTGGCGGTCGCCCAGCGCGGCCAGCTGCGTCGAGGCCTTGCCGCTGCTGGCTTGCGCCATGCCGGAAGGCAGCCAGCGCAACATGGCCAGCAAGCCCGCCAGCGCCATGCCGGCCACCGCGAAGAACGGCAGGCGCCAACCCATCAAATTGCCCAGGAAACTGCCCAGCGGCACGCCCAGCACCATGGCCAGGGTCAGCCCGCCGAACATCACGGAAATCGCCCTGCCCGCCTGCCCCTTGGGCGCCAGCGAAGCTGCCACCGTGGCGCCGATGCCGAAGAAGGCGCCGTGCGCCACCGCCGTGATGATGCGCCCGGCCAGCAGCACGCCGTAGCTGGTGGAAAACGCCGCCAGCAGGTTACCCAGCAGGAACACCGCCATCAGCCCCGCCAGCACCGCCTTGCGCGGGTAGCGCGACAGGCCCAGCACCGCCAGCGGCGTCCCCAGGGCCAGCGCCAGCGCGTACAGGCTGACCAGCGCGCCGGCCGAATCGAGCGGCACCTTCAGGTCCGCCGAAATGGCGGGCAGCACGCCCACCACGATGAACTCCGTCACGCCGATGGCGAACGCGCCCACCGAGAGCGACAGCACGCCGGGATGCATCTTTTTCATGGAATACTCCATCAGTGAATTAATTCCATCCATTGTAGAACCCGGCTCACTGATGATATAGACTGCCACAAAGCCAAACACTTATGAAATGGATTCACTCATGGCCCGGCAGGATATCAACCGCGCAGCGGAAATGGCGGTCTTCGTCGATGTGGTGGACGCCGGCGGCTTTACCGCCGCCGCGCAGCGCTTGAAGATGACGCCGTCTGCGGTGAGCAAGCTCATCTCACGGCTGGAAGCGCGGCTCGGCACGCGGCTGCTGCACCGCTCCACGCGCCAGCTGCGGACCACGCCGGAAGGCGCGGCCTTCTACAGCCAGTGCGCGCGCATCCTGGAAGACATGGACAGCGCCGAACGCGAAGCGTCTTCCACCGGCGCCCCGCGCGGCCGGCTGCGCATCAACTGCTTCGTGCCTTTCGCCATGCTGTATCTGCTGCCCATCCTGCCCGAGTTCCTGGAGCGCTACCCGGACATCACGGTGGACGTGGCCGGCACCGACACCGTGGTGGACCTGCTGGAAGACCGCACCGACATCGCGATACGCGCCGGCAAGCTGAAGGAATCGAACCTGGTGGCGCGCAAGCTGGGCGAAGGCCGCATGGTGGTGCTGGCCTCGCCGGCCTACCTGGCAAAACACGGCACGCCGCAAACGCCGGACGACCTGGCGCGCCACAACCTGCTGGGTTTCAACTTCCGGCGCCAGGTGCCGCTATGGCCCTTCCTGGACGGCAAAGGCGGCATGCTGCAACTGCGCCCGGAAGGCAACGCCCTGCTGGGCGACGGCGAAAGCATGCGCCACCTGGCGCTGGCCGGGGTCGGCCTGGTGCGGCTATCGCGCATGCACACCAAGCACGACATCGCCGCCGGGCGGCTGGTGCCGGTGCTGGAGGAATACAACCCGGCCGACCTGGAAGCGGTGCACGCGGTCTTCCTCGGCCCCGGCAAGCAACTGCCGCCGCGCGTGCGCGTGATGCTCGATTTCCTGATTGAAAAGATCCGCCTCGATTGAGCCCCGCCGCGCGCACCGGCGGGCCGGCCAGCCCGGCCTTAGCGCGCCCCGAACGCCAGCCGTTTGCCTTCGCGCAGCATGCGTTCGAAATCGTCGGCCGGCACTGGCTGGCTGAACAGGTAGCCTTGCAGCTGGTCGCAGCCCAGCTCGCGCAGGAAACGCATCTGCTCGGCCGTCTCCACGCCCTCGGCCACGATCTCCTGGCGCAGCTGCTGCGCCATGGTGACGATGGCGCGCGCGATGGCGCAATCGTTCTCCTCGTACGGCAGGCCGACCACGAAGGAGCGGTCGATCTTCAAGGTGCTGATGGGGAATTTCTTCAGGTAAGCCAGGCTGGAATAGCCGGTGCCGAAGTCGTCCAGCGCCAGCGCCAGGCCCATGGCCACCAGCTCGTTCATGATGGCCACCACGTTCTCGGCGCCGCGCACCAGCAGGCTTTCAGTGATCTCCAGCATGATCTGCTCGGGATGCACCTGGTGCCGCCGCAGCACGTCCGCCATGCGCGCCGGCAGGCCCCGGTCGAACTGGCGCGCCGACAGGTTGACCGCGATGGGCGGCATGATCAGGTTGGCGTCCTTCCATGCGCGCACCTGGCGGCAGGCCTCCTCCAGCACCCAGTTGCCGACCTCCTGTATCAGCCCGGTCTCCTCGGCCACCGGGATGAACACGCCCGGCGACACCAGGCCGCGCAGCGGATGGCGCCAGCGCAGCAAGGCTTCGGCGCCGACGATGCGGCCGCTGCGCAAGCTCACCTTGGGCTGGTAGTACAGCTGCAGCTCGTCGTGCAGCAGCGCCTGGCGCAGCTCGCTCTCGATGCGCAGGTGCTCCTTGGCGCGCTGGTTCATTTCCTCGCTGTAGAACAGGAAGGCCGACTCGGCCTGCGCGGCCTTGGAGGTGGCCACGTCGGCGTGGCGTATCAGCGCGCCGGTTTCCAGCCCGTCCTCGGGGTAGACCGCGATGCCGATGCTGGCTCCCACCTGCAGACTGTGGCTGCCCAGCTGAATGGGCGCGGCCAGCGCGGCAACCAGTTTCTGCGCCACGATGGCGGCGTGCTCGCGCTTTTCGATGTGCAGCAGCGCGACGCCGAAACGGTTGCCGTCCAGCCGCGCCAGGATGTCGGGGTCGCGCAGCACGGCGCGGAACAGCTTGCCGATCGCGCCCAGCAGCTGGTTGCCGACGTCGTGGCCCAGCGTGTCGCTGATGGCGCCCAGGCGGCCGATCTCCACCACCAGCAAGGCGCCGTGCTCGTTGCTGCGGCGCGCCTCGGTGAGCGCCTGCGTCATCAGCTGGGTCAGCAGGCACTGGTTGGGCAGGCCGGTCAGGGTGTCGTAGTTGGCCATGCGCTGCATGCGCGCCTCGGCGTCCTTGTGCACGCTGATGTCCGAGAACAGGGAGAAGGTGTGGCTGATCTTGCCGCTGCTGTCGCGCACCGCGCTGATGGTGACCGACTGCGGGAACAGTTCGCCGTTCTTGCGCCGGCCCACGATCTCGCCGCGCCACGGACCGTTGCCCGCCATGGCCGCACGCACCTTGGCGCGGAACTCGGCGTCGTGCACCCCGGAGCGCAACAGGTCGGGCGTCTTGCCCAGCGATTCGCCCGGCGTGTAGCCGGTGATGCGGGTAAAGGCGCTGTTGATCGAGACTATGCGTTCCCTGGCGTCGGTGATCAGCACGCCCTGCTCGCTGTCCTCGATGATGCGCGCGTGCAGGCTGATCTTGTCGAAGTCCGACAGCGGCTCGCTCACGTGCGCCATGCGCACCCGCATGCCCTGGGCCTCGCCCAGTTCGTCCTGCAGCAACGACAGCGCCAGCTGCACCCAGATCACCTCGCCGGACTTGCGGCGCCGGCGCACTTCGGCCGTGCCGCCGTCCTGCTCGTAGAGCAGCTCGGCCAGCGCGCCGTCGTCGTCCTCGGTGTACAGGAACAGGATGTTCTGGCCCAGCGCCTCCTGCTCCCGGTAGCCGAACAGGCGCTCGGCGCCCCGGTTCCAGGCGGTGATGTAGCCGGCCAGGTCCAGCTCGAGCATGGCCGCTGCGTCGCCATCCTGTTCGATGTTCTGCTCGGCGGCCGCAGCGCCGGCCCGGACCAGCTCGGCGGCACGCGCCTCGGCCACGGCCGCCAGCGCGGCATCCAGTTCGGCCAGCGTTGCCGCCAGGGCGGCGCCCTGTTGCGTCCGGGCCGCCTGGCTCAGCGCCAGGCAACGCGCGATCGCCGCGTCAAGCATGGCCGCTGCCTGCCTTGTCGGTGGCCACGCTCAGCATCCACAGATGCGCATCGGCCACTACGCGGTTGAACTCGGCCCCGTCCAGCTGCAGCGCCTCCAGCCGGCCCGCCACGGCGGCGAAGTCGCCCCGTTCGGCCGCCTCCACCAGCGCCAGCAGTTCGCCCAGCTCGCCCTGCCTGTCGAGCAGGGCCTGCTGCGCCGCGTCGCCGATGGTCAGCGGCGCCAGCACCTCGGCCAGCGGCATGCCGAACAGCACGCCCAGCAGCGAGAACATGCCGACCATAAAAGCCTGCTCCTGCTGCGCCTTGCCCAGGCCGGTGCTGCGCGCCAGCAGTTCCAGCGCGTGCGCCCGCACCGCCACCTTGGCCAGCAGCATGGACGAGCGCAGGTCGCCTTCGCGTGCCGAGAACAGCATCAGGTTCAGCCAGCGCCGCAACTGCTGGCGCCCCAGGATCAGGATCGCCTGCGCAAAACTGCTGACGCGGCGGCTGCTGCCCATGCCCAGCGAGTTGACCAGCTTGAGCAGATGGTAGGACAGGGTCGGATCGCGCCGCAGCAAGGCCTCGATTTCATGGGTATCGCCGTCATTGCTGACCAGCTGCACCAGCTGCAGCGCCAGCGCGCGCGACGCGGCCTGCGCGCCGACCGCCTTGGGCGGCGGCGCCAGCGGCCAGTCGCCTTCAATCAGCACCATGCCCGCCGGCAGCGCCGCCTTGTCGAACACCGTGTCGGCCCGCACCAGCTGGCTGGGCAGCGGCAGCCAGCCGGCCTCCAGCCAGGCCTGCGCATGGTCCAGGCCGGCGCGGATGAAACAGGGGAACTGGCCGGCCAGCACCCGCAGTTGCTCGTCCGGCAACGCGGCGCGGCCGCCGCCGAGCACCATACCGGCCGGCTTGCCGTTGCGGTCGGCCAGCAAATGCAGGAAGACGGGAGGTGCGTCAGTCAATACGGTCATGGCTGGGTTCCGGGCAAACAGGTGGCTGGGCCTTGAATGATTTCATTATGTTACCCCGAAAGTATTGGCACAGGTCAACAAAGCTGCCGCCAGCGTTGCGCACATCACTACCCCGGTCAGCTCGACAGAAAGCGGCACAGGTGGTCGAACATGCCCGGCTGGCGCATGCGCTTGACCCACCAGCTCAGCGCGGCGCCCTCCTCGCCCGTGCGCCAGGCCAGGTAGAAGGTCTCGTCCGGCTTCGGTTCTTCCACGTCCTTCTCCACCAGCTTGCCTTCGGCGATGGCCTTGCGCGCGCAAGGCTCGGGCAGGAAGCCGAAGCCCAGGCCGGCGACCTGGTACTGGAACTTGGCATGCATGGTGGGCACGGTCAGCGTGTCCTGGCCCAGCAGCAGGCCTACGGTGCGCGGCGCCATCTGGCGCGCCGAGTCCGACATGACGATGGCGCGGTGGTGCTGCAACTCGTTGCGGCCCAGCTTGCCTTCCACCTGGGCCAGCGGATGGCTGGGCGCCACCGCGAACACGAACCTGATGCTGCCCATCGGGTGCGACACGTAGCCACCGCCGGCCGGCCCGTCGCCGGGCGCGCCCACCAGCACGTCCACCCGCCGGTCCAGCAGCGCCTCCCAGGTGCCCGACAGCGCCTCCTGCGCGATGCGCAGCCGGGTTTGCTGGGCCACCTCGTAGAAGGCGCGCACGTCCGGGTCCAGCGCCACCGCCGAGAACATGGAATCGATGCCCAGCGCCAGTTCGGTTTCCCAGCCGGAGGCCACGCGCCGCACGCGGTGCTCCAGGTCCAGCGCCGCCTTCAGCAGGTAGCGGCCCTCCTTCAGCAGCTCGCGGCCGGCGCGGGTCAGCTCCACGCGCGGGCCGTTGCGCTCGAACACCTGTACGCCGAGATCGTCCTCCAGCTTGCCGACGGTATAGGAAATGGTGGACGGCACGCGGTGCAATTCCTTGCCGGCGGCGGAAAAGGAACCGCGCCGGTCGATGGCGTCCACGATTTGCAAGGCTTCCAGGCTCAGTCTAAGCATTCGATTTTTTCGATCATAGGTCCATAAATTTTCCGTTTTTTGAAACGGAAGCACAGGCCTATACTTTGACCTATCGATGCAGCGAATTCAAGGCACAAGTTAAAAAGCCATCGAATTTATTGCACATAACCTGAAAAAAGAAACGGAGTTCACCATGTTGCAAGTACGTAAAAGCGAAGAACGCGGTCTGGCTAACCATGGCTGGCTCAATTCGCGCCACACCTTCTCCTTCGGCCACTACCATGACCCGAAACACACCGGCTTCGGCCCGCTGCTGGTCATCAACGAAGACAAGGTGACTCCGGCGCAGGGCTTCGGCACCCATGGCCACCGCGACATGGAGATCATTTCCTACGTGCTGGAAGGCGAACTGGCGCACAAGGACAGCATGGGCAACGGTTCGGTGCTGAAATACGGCGACGTGCAGCGCATGAGCGCCGGCACCGGGGTGCGGCATAGCGAGTTCAACCATTCGGAAACGAATGGCGTGCACTTCCTGCAGATCTGGATCCAGCCCAATGTGACCGGGATTGCACCCAGCTACGAGGAAAAGCACTTCGCTCCCGACAGCAAAGTGGGCCAGCTGCGCCTGGTCGCCTCAAGTGACGGCCGCGACGGTTCGGTGCTGATCCACCAGGATGCGGCAATCTACGCCACCATCCTGAACGGCGCCGACGCCGTGCAGCACACGCTGGCCCCGGGCCGCACCGCCTACGTCCACGTGATCCGTGGCAGCGTGTCGGTAAACGGCGTGGAGCTGAAAGGCGGCGATGCGCTGAAGGTGACGGAAGAGCAACTGCTCACCCTGGCACGCGCCGAAGCAGCTGAAGTGCTGGTATTTGATTTGCCATATTGAAAATGGGATAGGAGGGCCTAACATAGCTGTAGCGTAATTTTTGCTATGATGGCAGGGCACGCACGATCCGCAACGCGGTTCGGCGTGCCTTTTTTACTTATAAGCACCTGATACACCTGACAGAAGAGCACAACCATGCAGTCCGCCGCCGAAGCACCAGTGAAAGAAGAACTCGATTACGTGACCTCCTGCGCGCTGCCAACGCCGTGGGCGCAGTTCACGCTGCACGCGTTTGTCGAGCACGCCACGGGCAAGGAGCACCTGGCCATGGTGTTGGGCGACATCGGCGACGGCGCGCCGGTGCTGGCGCGCGTGCATTCGGAATGCCTGACTGGCGACGTGCTGTTCTCCCAGCGCTGCGACTGCGGCGCCCAGCTGGAAGGCGCGCTGAAGAAAGTGGCGGCCGAAGGCCGCGGCGTGGTGCTGTACCTGCGCCAGGAAGGCCGTGGCATCGGCCTGATCAACAAGATGCGCGCCTACCGCCTGCAGGAAGCCGGCGCCGACACGGTGCAGGCGAACGAACAGCTCGGCTTCAAGGCCGACCAGCGCAACTATGCGCTGGTGGAACCCATGCTCAAGCAGTTCGGCGTGCAAAGCCTGCGCCTGATGACCAACAACCCGCGCAAGATCGCCGCCATGGAAGCGCTCGGCATCCCGGTGGCCGAACGGGTGCCGCTGCTGGTCAACCGCAACAAATTCAATCAGAATTACCTGAACACGAAGGCCGCCAAGCTGGGCCACATGATGACCCCGCCGCCAGCGGCAGCCGAGGACGGCGAACTGTAAGCGCTAGCCCCTCCCGTCCCAAGTCCAAGGATTGCATGAAACTTACCCGTCTTGCCACCGTATTGACCATGACTTGGGGCTGCGCCCAGGCGCTGGCGGCCCCGCAGGCCGCAGCGCCGCCGCAGGCATCTCCCCCATTTCCCGCTGTTGCGGCCCGGCCCGTTCCCGGCGCCCCGGCCGCACCGGCGCCGCAAAACCAGCCCGGCCAGGCTGCGCCGGCGCCAGGCGCCTCCGACGCGGGTGCGCCCCTGCCGCCGCCGTCCAGCGCGGCGCAAAAACTCTATTCCAGCGCCAAGGCCGACCTGCTGCAGGTGCGTTCGCTGCTGAAAAGCGGCCGCACCCAGTCGTCGGTGGGCTCCGGCTTCCTGGTCGGTAACAGCAACCTGGTCGTCACCAACTACCACGTGGTATCGCAGTTCGCGCTGGACCCGGACAACTACACCGGCGAATGGGTGGACACCGGCGGCCAGCGCGGCAACGTGGAACTGCTGGCGGTGGACGTGCTGCACGATCTGGCCGTGGTGCGCGTAAACCGCAACGGTACCGGCGTGTTCAAGATGCCCGAGCAGCTGGCGCGCCTGAGCCAGGGACAGTATCTGTACTCGCTGGGCAATCCGCTCGACCTCGGCTTTGCCATTTCGGAGGGCTCGTACAACGGCGTTATCGCGCGCAGCTTCTACGACCAGCTGATGTTTACCGGCCCGATCAACTCGGGCATGAGCGGCGGTCCCAGTGTGACGGTGGACGGCGACATCGCCGGCGTGAACGTATCGAAGCGCCTGGACGGCGAACTGGTGAGCTTCCTGGTGCCGGCCCGCTTCGCCCAGGACCTGCTGAAAAAGATCCCCCAGGACAAGGCGCCGCCGCGCAACTTCACCCCGGTGGTGGTCGAGCAACTGCTGCAGCACCAGAAAGCCATGGTGGACCAGCTGCTGGCCACGCCGATGACCTTGAAAGCCATGGGCCCCTACATGGTGCCGGTGCGCGAATCCGAGCAGATGCGCTGCTGGGGCCGCTCAAACGTAAAGGCCAACAAGCCCTACACGGTCGATATCACCAATTGCTCGATGGAATCGGCCATCTTCGTGTCCGGCACCCTGCAGACCGGCGCCATCGGCATCCGCCACCAGTTCATGCGCAGCACCGGGCTGGACGCGCTGCGCTTCGCCCAGCTCTCCAGCGCTTCCTTCGAGAATGAAGGCTTCGGCGGCCACAAGGACCAGCACCTGACCGCGCCCCAATGCACGGAAATGTTCGTCAAGAACAAGAATCTGCCGCTGCGCGCCGTCCTGTGCGTGCGCGCCTACCGCAAGTTTGCCGGCCTGTACGATTTCGCCCTGCTGAGCGCCAGCACCGACGAAGGCTTGATGAACCTGCAAAGCCGCATGGACGCGCGCGGCGTGTCTTACGAAAACGGCCTGCGCGCCACCCAGGCTTTCCTTGAAGCGCTGTCGCGCGGGGCGGTCAAATGACGCCTCCTTATTTCATCGAGGTACTGGCCGCCAACGGCGACGTGCTGCAGCGCCAGCGCATCGAGCACCTGCCGATTCACATCGGCCGTGGCTACCACAACGATTTCATCCTGGACGATGCCCATACGGCCGAGCGCCACGCGGTGGTGGAGGCGGACGACAACGGCCATCTGGTGCTGCACGACCTGGGAACCCAGAACGGCGTGATCCACCTCGGCAAGCGCCAGCTCAGCGTGCCGCTCAACGGTACCACGGTGGTAAGGCTGGGCCATACCCGGCTGCGCGTGCGCGACGCCGGCTTTCCGGTGCCGCCGGAAGTGGCCGACACCACCATGCACGCCTGGGAAGGAGGCGCCCCGGCGCTGGCCGGCGTGGCGCTGATCGCGCTGTTCATTGGCGCCGAGGCGGCACTGGTGGATGCCGAGTCGCAATCGTTCCAGACCATACGCTACCTGCTGCTGATCGCCTCCGGCATCGCCGGCGGGCTGGTGTGGAGCGGCCTGTGGGCGCTGGCCAACCGCCTGTTCGGCGGCCATGCCCGCATGGGGCGCCACCTGTTCATCCTGGGCGCGGGCCTGGTGACGGCCGGCGCGTGGCGCGTGGTGAGCAATGTGCTGGCCTACGCGTGGTCGCTGGAATTCCTCACCCGCTACGGCAATCTTGTCACCTTGGCCATCATCTGCGGAGTGATCTTCTTCCACATGCGCACCATCAAGCCGCGCCATCCCAAGCCGCTGATGAAGGGCTGCATGGTGCTGATGGCACTGGGGTCGGGTTTGATCCTGGCGAGCAATCTGCAGAATTCGGGCCGGCTGGCGGACGAGCTCTACATGTCGGTGCTGCTGCCGCCCGTGGTGCGCCAGAGCCCCGACCATCCGGTCAGCGACTTCATGGCCGAAGCAGCCAAGCTGAAAGCCCAGGCCGACACGGCGCGCTCGCGCTCGGTCAAAGCCGAACTGGACGAGGACGAATAAAACCCGGGCCGGCCGCTGGCTGCATTCAAGTCCAGGCCGGCCCTTTCAATTCCACGGTATTGCCTTCCGGGTCGTTGATATAAATCGACGGCCCTTCTCCTTCCGCGCCATAGCGCGATTCAGCCGGTCCGGCTTCCACGCCGGCCGCTTTCAAATCGGCCAGAATAGCGGCTTCGTCAAAATCTTCCACGCGGAAGCAGAAATGATCCACATTGCGCCCTTCTTTTCCAGGCGCGGCGCCGCCCATCCTGCCTAATTTACCGTCCACTGGCACCAGATCGACCAGCGAACTTCCTGCGCGTAGCTGGATTAATCCGATGGCTTCCTGCCGCTTTTCAATAGTACAGCCCAGCACGCCGGTATAAAACCGGACCATATTATCCAGGTCCACCACGCGCAGCACAATATGGTCGATTTCACGCAATTTAATCATGACGCCTCCCTGGGCATTTAGATGCGGCCGCGAATGAATTTCGCAAGGAAAGTCTTGCATTCTTTGGGCGACAGGACGGCAACCGGATCGCCGTGATAAACATACAGAAAAGGCGTGCCGCCCAGCCTGTCCGTTAATTTTGCGGATACCAGGAAGCGGGTTCCCAGCGGATAAACATCGGTATCGCTCATGGCGCGGGCGCAATGCACCAGCAGGGAATGCGAATACGCCTGCCCCGGCACCGGGCATATTTTCACCTGTCCGTCCCGCCAGCAAGACTCCACCGCCACATCCCGATAAGCATAAATATCGCGCGCCATCGCTCTTCCTTGAAATAGACCAGCCATATTATGCCCGCAAACGCCCGCCACTGCCGGCTGCAAGGTGGACTCATGCCCACTTTCAGCGCGTTCAAGCCAATACTTGGCATAATCGGCCTGTGCGAATGGGCAAACGCAAGGCGCCAGCGCCGGACGCACGACAAAATGCCAAAACTTGTACAAGGTCGGGGAGCGGCTACGACGAGAATCGCTTTACGGAATGGACGAGGATGGGTTGTATGCGGGATGGAGAGACTATTCTGGATGACGAGCATCCAGAGGCGGTCCCGCGCACATGAGCAACATTAAAACAGAAAAAACGGGAGCTGGTGCGCGAGATAAAATCAGAAAATCAGGAACGGATCAGCAATGCGACCGCATCGGCATTAATGCCCTCCTCGCGACCGAGATAACCCATCTTCTCATTGGTCTTGGCCTTGATATTCACCTGCCCGGGCGACACGCCCAAATCTTCCGCAATATTTTCCACCATCGCCGGAATATGGGGCGCCATTTTGGGGCGCTGGGCGATAATCGTGGCGTCGATATTGCCGACATCATAGCCGCTCGCCTTGACCCGCTTGACCGCTTCGCGCAGCAAGGCGCGCGAATCGGCGCCTTTGAATTCAGGGTCGGTGTCAGGAAAATGTTTGCCGATATCGCCCAGCGCTGCGGCGCCCAATATGGCATCGGTGATGGCGTGCAGTAATGCGTCGGCGTCCGAATGGCCAAGCAGGCCGAGATGGTGGGGAATATCCACTCCACCCAATATCAGTTTGCGGCCTTCCACCAGGCGGTGGCAATCATAGCCCTGGCCAATGCGGAATGGGAGGTGTATGGTCATTGGTTTTCTTCCTTTTCTGGATGCGCCAGATACATTTCCGCGATGCGGATGTCGCTGGGTAAAGTCACTTTCAGGTTCCTTGGATGGCCTTCCACCAGTTGCGGCGACAACCCGAGAAGCTCGACGGCGCTGGCGTCGTCGGTGATGGCGTTGGGGTCGGCGGCGCTGGCCAAGGCGCGCAGCAGCAGTTCATAGCTGAACATTTGCGGGGTTTGCGCCAGCCACATGCCCTCGCGCGGGATGGTGGCGGTGGCGCCGGACCTGGTGGTCTTGACGGTATCGACCACCGGCAGCGCCAGCAGGCCGCCAGCCGGATTGGCGCCCGCTTGCGTGATCAGTCTGGCAATCAGCGCCGGCGTCAGGCCCGGCCGGGCCGCGTCGTGCACCAGCACCAGGTCGGCGTCGCCGACCTGCCCGCGCACGGCGCGCAGGCCGTTCAGGATGCTCTCCATGCGGGTCGCGCCGCCGCAGCGCAGCACCGTCACGCCGCCGCCGGCCAGCCCGGCCGCGTCCGTCAGCACCTCATCCACGTAGCCGTCGCCCTCGCTCACCACCACGAAGCTGTGCGCGATCAGCGGGCTGGCCAGGAAGGCGTCCACCGTGTGGCGCAGCATGGGCTTGCCGTTGATGGGCAAATATTGCTTGGGGCTGGCCGCCGCCATGCGGGAGCCGACGCCCGCCGCCGGGACCAGCGCGAAATATCTTGGTGTAGTTGTCATTTTTTCTCGTTATCGGCGGCCACGGCTTGTGTTCAGCACGGCCTGGATCTCGCCATTGCACGCCTTGCTCAGGCGCAGGTATTCGGCGGGCGCGTCGATCAGCGCCTGCACGGCCTCCACTTTGCCCATTTCGGCCTTGATATAGGGCAGCCAGCCGGTGTCGATCTCGCGCGCCAGCGCCACCCGGGCGGTGCCGCCCGGCGCGTACAGCGGCTTGCCGCCGTAGCGGTTGGCCAGCGCCGCGCGCACCGTGCGCTCCACCTTGGGCAGGTGGTCCATATACGCCTTCATGTGGCGGAACTCGTGTTCCAGGATTTCCTTGTAGCCGCAAGTGCCCGGCGGGAATTCGCTGCTGACGTAGATCAGCACCGGCGCGTAACTCAGCTTGACGGTCACTTGCGGCGAGACGCACTCGTAGCCCGTGACCGGATCGGTGAGCATGGCGCCATCGGAAGAAATCGCCACCCGCGACTCGGTCTTGGTCAGGCCCAGCACATAGGTATTGGCCCGCGCCGCCCCCTTCATGGTGGTCAGCGTGCGGTAGGACAAATGGTTGTCCACGCTGTAGCCGTTCTGCTGTGCGGTCAGGATCGAGACTGACTTGTTGATGCTGTCTTCGCAGCGGATCTGGAACGGCGTGCGGCCGGCGCCCGCCGCGGACGCCGTTCCGGCCACCGCGACAAGCAAGCTCAGCACAAGCCACAGTCCAACCCGGCGCCACACTGTCTTCATCGCGTTCAGCCCGGCTGCCAGACCCCGGCCAGTATCTTTTCCGCCCAGAACGCGCCGATGATGGTCTTCACGTCGGTGATTTCGCCGCTGCGCACCCAGTCCAGCACCTGCTCGACGGTGGCGGTGAAGGTCTCCACGAACTCGCCCTCGTCCAGCTTGGGCGGGCCGGCCGTCAGCCCGCGCGCCAGGAAGATGTCCAGGTGCTCGTCCGAATAGGCGATAGCGTTGTGGATGGTGCAGACGAATTGCCAGTCGCTGGCGGTGTAGCCGGTTTCTTCTTCCAGTTCGCGCCTGGCGCCGTCCAGCGCGGACTCGCCGGGATCCTTCTTCCCTGCGGGCAGTTCGATGAATACGCGGTCGAGCGGATAGCGGTACTGGCGCTCGAGCAGCACGCGGCCGTCGTCGAGCAGCGGGATGATGACCACCGCGCCGGGGTGCTTGATGTACTCGCGGCCGGTGGGCTTGCCATCCGGCAGCGCAACGCGGTCTTTGTGGACTTTCAGGAAGTGGCCGTCATAGACCATGCCGCCGTCGATCTTGGTTTCTTTCAGGTGCGCATCCATGCGCCCTCCTCTTGCTGAGACAGAAACCGCAGTGTATCAGTGACGGGGCTTGTACAGGTAGCGCAGCACGAAGCCGGGGAAGGCCAGCACGATGAACAGGCAGGCGGAAATGGCGTAGAACTCCCACGATTGCGGGAACACGGTGCCGATGCGGCCTTCCAGCAGGACGGCCACGCCGCCCACCAGGAAGTACAGCACCGCCAGCTCCACCAGGCGCACCAGGAAGGTCTTGTGCACGGTGTTGCCGGCGCGCCGGGTGGCCGACGGCGCGCCGGAAGTGAGCGCGGCCTTGACCGGGATGACAGCGAATACCTTGTCGTTGAAGAACGGCAGGTTGGCGCCCGCAAGCGCGAGCATGATGACCAGCCAGCTGGAGGCGCCAATATCCATTTACACCGCCAAGGTAGTTTTCATGGCCTTCAGGCAGGCGTCCAGCAGCGGGCCCGGAATCATGCCCATTGCCACCACGGCCAGCGCGTTCAGGCCCAGCACGATGCTGGTGTCCGCGTTCACGGCCAGCGGCGCGGTGTCTGCCGGTTCGTCGAACCACATGACCTTGACCACGCGCAGGTAGTAGAACGCGCCGATCAGCGAGAACATCACCGCCAGCACGGTCAGCCACAGCGCGCCGGTGCTCAGCACGGCTTGCAGCACCGAGAACTTGGCGGCGAAGCCCACCAGCGGCGGTACGCCGGCCAGCGAGAACATCAGGATCGACATGATCATCGCGTACCAAGGGGAGCGCTTGCTCAGGCCCTTGAAGTCGTTCAGTTCGTCGGCTTCGAAGCCCACGCGCGACAGCACCATGATCAGGCCGAAGCTGCCCAGCGTGGTCAGCACGTAGACGATGGAGTAGTACATCGCGGCGCTGTAGGCGGCGGCGGTATTGCTCTTGTCCACGCCCACCACGCCGGCCAGCAGGCCCAGCAGCACGAAACCCATTTGCGCGATGGTCGAGTACGCCAGCATGCGCTTCAGGTTGGTTTGCGCGATGGCCGTCAGGTTGCCGATGCCCAGCGACAGCACGGCCAGGATCATCAGCATCTGCTGCCAGTCGTTGGCCATCGGCAGCAGGCCTTCCACCAGCAGGCGCACGCAGATCGCGAAGGTGGCCAGCTTGGGCGCGGCGCCCAGCAGCAGCGTCACCGGCGTCGGCGAACCCTGGTACACGTCCGGTACCCACATGTGGAACGGCACGGCGCCCAGCTTGAAGGCCAGGCCGGCAACCACGAACACCAGGCCGAACACCAGGATGGCAGGCTTGACGGTGCCGCTGGCAGCCTTGGTGGCCACTTCGGTCAGTTCCAGCGAGCCGGTGGCGCCGTACAGCATCGAGATGCCATACAGCAGGAAGCCGGATGCCAGCGCGCCCAGGATGAAGTACTTCATCGCCGCTTCGGTCGACTGCGCGTGATCGCGGCGCAGCGCCACCAGGGCGTACAGCGACAGCGACATCAGTTCCAGGCCCAGGTAGATCGACAGGAAGTTGTTACCCGAGATCATGACCATCTGGCCCAGCAGTGCGAACAGCGCCAGCACATAGAATTCGCCGCCCAGTTCACCGCCCAGCATGCCGCGCTGGTGCGCGTACTGGCGCGAGTAGATCAAGGTCAGCGCCACGGCAATGTACGACGCGATCTTCAGCAGGTTCGCCATCGGATCGGAGATGAACATGTCGTTGAACGCGTACACCGTGGTGCCGGCGTTGAAGTCGGCAAACGAGAACATCGCGCAGCCGGCCAGGGTCAGCAGCGACAGCACGTAGGTGATCACGCGCTTGCTTTCGCCGAGGAACATGTCGATCAGCAGGATGGCCGAGGCAGCCACCAGCAGGAAGATCTCGGCGTACAGCGGCGTCAATGTGGCCACGTGGGTGGCCACGTCGGTGGCCTGATTAATTGGATTCATGTAGAGCTTTCCCGTTATTTCTTATGGCAGCTTGGTCTGCGCGACATGCTTGAGCAGGTCGGCAACCGAGGTTTGCATCGTGTCGGTGAACGGCGCAGGATACAGGCCCATCCACAGTACCGCGATCGCCAGCACGCCCAGCATGAAGAACTCGCGGCCGTTGATGTCGGTCAATTCGGCCACGTGGTGGTTGGTCACTTTGCCGAAGATCACGCGCTTGGCCATCCACAGCGAGTACGCCGCGCCCCAGATCAGGGCCGAGGCGGCCACGATGCCGGTCACGAAGTTGAACTGCACCGCGCCCAGGATCACCATGAACTCGCCGACGAAACCGGAGGTCGCAGGCAGGCCGCAGTTGGCCATCGAGAACAGGATGAAGAAGGCTGCGAATTTCGGCATCTTGTTCACCACGCCGCCGTAGTCGGCGATGTTGCGCGAGTGGGCGCGGTCATACAGCACGCCGATGCACAGGAACATGGCGCCGGAGATGAAACCGTGCGAAATCATCTGCACGATACCGCCCTGCACCGACATGTCGTTGAACATGAAGAAGCCCAGCGTGACGAAGCCCATGTGGGCGATCGACGAGTAAGCGACCAGCTTTTTCATGTCCTTCTGCACCAGGGCCACCAGGCCGATGTACAGCACGGCGATCAGCGACAGGCCGATCACGAACCAGGCCAGTTCACGCGAAGCGTCCGGCACGATAGGCAGCGAGAAACGCAGGAAACCGTAGGCGCCCAGCTTCAGCATGATGGCGGCCAGCACGGCGGAACCGCCGGTCGGCGCTTCCACGTGGACGTCCGGCAGCCAGGTGTGGACCGGGAACATCGGCACTTTCACGGCGAAGGCCATGAAGAAAGCGAAGAAGATCAGGACCTGCTCTTTCATCGTCAGCTTGGCCACGTGCCAGTCGAGGATGTTGAAGCTGCCGGTCTTGTTGTACAGGTAGATGATGGCCACCAAGGTCAGCAGCGAGCCGAAGAAGGTGTACAGGAAGAACTTGAACGACGCGTAAATGCGGTTCGCGCCGCCCCACACGCCGATGATGATGTACATCGGGATCAGCGTGGCTTCGAAGAAGAAGTAGAACAGCAGGCCGTCGGTGGCGGTGAAGACGCCGATCATCAGGCCCGACAGGATCAGGAAGGCGCCCATGTACTGCGCCACGCGCTCCTGGATCACCTCCCAGGCCGAGATCACCACGATGATGGTGATGAAGGCGGTCAGCGGCACGAACCACAGCGACAGGCCATCCACGCCCAGGGCGTAGAAGATGTTGAAGCGTTCGATCCACGGCGAGCGCTCGACAAACTGCATGCCGTGGGCGGCGTTGTCGAAGTGCGAAATCAGCGGCAGCGTCGGCAGCAGCGAGACGATGGAACCGATCAGGGCCAGCACGCGCACCAGGCCGGCGCGCGAGTCGCGGCCGATGGCCAGCACGATCAAGCCTGCCAGTATCGGCAGCCAGATCGAGAGGCTCAGGTAGGGAGTAAGATTATTCATTGTTGACTGCATCTTTTTTCTCTTTGCGTGTCAGCTGTTAAGCGTGCCAAAACGGCAGGAAGTAGACCAGGAAACCGACAATGCCCAGGATCATCACGAACGCATAGTGGTAGATGTAGCCGGTCTGCGCCAGGCGGGTCAGCGAGGAGAACCACGCCACCACTTTGGCACTGCCGTTCACTACCAGGCCGTCGATCAGGGTACGGTCGCCCACTTGCCACAGGCCGTTGCCCAGCACACGCGCGCCGCCGGCGAACACTGCCTGGTTGAACTTGTCCATGTAGTACTTGTTGTCCAGCAGGGTGTGCAGCGCCTTGAACTTGGCGTAGAACCATGCCGGTACACGTGGGTTCACCATGTAGCAGTAGTACGCGGTGGCGACACCGGCGATCGCCAGCCACAGCGGCAGCGAAGTCAGCGAGTGCAGCGCCATGGCCATCGGGCCGTGGAACTCTTCGCCCAGGATCTTCATCGCTTCGTGGTTTTCACCGATGGTGATGACGCCCTTGAAGAAGTCGCCATGCAGCATAGGCGCGATGGTGAAGTAGCCGATCAGGACCGACGGAATGGCCAGCATCACCAGCGGGAACCAGACCACGAATGGCGACTCGTGCGGTTTCTCGCCCGGGGCCAGGCCGTGGTGGCCGTGATCGTCTTCCTCTTCCTCGTGGTGCGCGTCCGAGTCATGCGCCGGAGCGGCATGCTTGTCGTGGGCATGGTCATCGTGCGCATCGTGCGCGTGGGCCTTGCCGAATCGCTCTTCGCCGTGGAACACCAGGAAGTACATGCGGAACGAGTAGAACGCGGTCACGAACACGCCAGCCAGCACGGCGAAGTTCGCGAAGCCCGCACCCCAGATATGGGTCTCGTGCACGGCCTCGATGATCGAATCCTTCGAGTAGAAGCCCGAGAACAGCGGCGTGCCGATCAGCGCCAGGGAGCCCAGCAGCGAGGTGATCCAGGTGATCGGCATGTATTTGCGCAGGCCGCCCATGTTGCGGATGTCCTGGTCGTGGTGCATGCCGATGATGACCGAACCGGCGCCCAGGAACAGCAGCGCCTTGAAGAACGCGTGCGTCATCAGGTGGAACACAGCCACCGAATAAGCCGAAGCGCCCAGCGCCACGGTCATGTAGCCCAGCTGCGACAGCGTGGAGTAAGCCACCACGCGCTTGATGTCGTTCTGGATGATGCCCAGGAAGCCCATGAACAGCGCGGTGATCGAACCGATCACCAGCACGAAGGACAGCGCGGTGTCGGACAGCTCGAACAGCGGCGACATGCGGGTCACCATGAAGATGCCAGCGGTCACCATGGTGGCGGCGTGGATCAGCGCGGAGATCGGGGTTGGACCTTCCATCGAGTCCGGCAGCCACACGTGCAGCGGGAACTGGGCCGATTTACCCATGGCGCCGATGAACAGGCAGATACAGGCCACGGTCAGCAGCATCCAGTCGGTGCCCGGCAGCGTCATGGCGGCCAGCGCGTCCTTCTTGGCGAACACTTCCTGGTAGTCCATGGAACCGGCGTAGGCCAGCAGCAGGCCGATGCCCAGGATGAAGCCGAAGTCGCCCACGCGGTTGACCAGGAAGGCCTTCATGTTGGCGAAGATCGCGGTTGGACGGGTGTACCAGAAACCGATCAGCAGGTAGGAAACCAGGCCCACCGCTTCCCAGCCGAAGAACAGCTGCAGGAAGTTGTTGGACATGACCAGCATCAGCATCGAGAACGTGAACAGCGAAATGTAGGAGAAGAAGCGGTTATAGCCTTCGTCGTCCTTCATGTAGCCGATGGTGTAGATGTGAACCATCAGCGACACGAAGGTCACCACGTTCATCATCATGGCCGTCAGGGTGTCGATCTGGAAGCCGACAGCCAGCTTCACGCCGGCCACGGTCATCCAGCGGTACACGTCGGCGTTGTACACCGGTGCGCCGTCCAGCATCGCCAGCAGCGTCTGGAAGGAGATAATGAAAGCAATCAGCACGCCCAGGATGGTCGCGGCGGTTGCCACTTTCCGGCCAACGACGTTGCCGAAGAACTTAGTGCCGAGCAAACCGGCGATAGCTGAGCCCGCCAGCGGAGCCAGCGGTACAGCCAAAAGGAGGTTAGGGTTAAGCCCCGTCATGATGAACCTTAATGTTTATTATTCGAGGTGATTAACTCAGCCTTTGAGGCTGTCCAGGTCTTCCACGTTGATGGTGTCCAGGTTGCGGAACATCACCACCAGGATCGCCAGGCCGATTGCCGATTCGGCAGCCGCCACGGTCAAAATGAAGAAGACGAAGATCTGACCGGCCGCGTCGCCCAGGTAGTGGGAGAAGGCGATGAAGTTCATGTTCACTGCCAGCAGCATCAGTTCGATGGCCATCAGCAGAACGATGATGTTCTTGCGGTTCAGGAAAATACCAACGATCGAGATCGCGAACAGGATCGCGCCCAGGACCAGGTAGTGAGCCAGGGATAAAGTCATTTAGCCTCCTTCGGTGCTTCATTCGTTGCAGCTGCTGCGGGTGCGTCCGGCGCGTTGCGGGTCGACACCGCGTCCATCTTCACGATGCGCAGGCGGTCGTTGCGCTTGACGCGCACGGCGTCGGCAGGATCGAAGTACTTGATGTCCTTGCGCTTGCGCAGGGTCAGCGCCACGGCGGCGATGATGGCCACCAGCAGCACGGCTGCGGCGATCTCGAAGGCGTAGATGTACTCGGTGTAGATCAGCATGCCCAGCGCCTTGGTCGAGCCGATGGTGCCGGCCGCCTCCGGCGCGGCTGCGCCGTTGATGCCGAACGAACGCCAGATCACCGACGCCATTTCCAGCACGATGATGCCGCCGATCACGCCGGCGATCGGCAGGTAGCCCCAGAAGCCTTCGCGCAGCTTGGCCACGTGGATGTCCAGCATCATCACCACGAACAGGAACAGCACCATCACGGCGCCGACATACACCAGCACCAGCACGATGGAGAGGAACTCAGCTTTCAGCAGCATCCAGATGCCTGCGGCCTGGAAGAAGGCCAGCACCAGGAACAGCGCGGCCTGAACCGGGTTCGGGGCCGTGATTACGCGGATCGACGCCAGCACCAGGATGGCGGAGAACACGTAGAACAAAACGGTTGTAAAGTTAAAGTCCATTTATAGTCCAAATCAGTATCGGCGGCGATCAGCGGTACGCTGCATCCGCTTCGCGGTTGGCGGCGATGTCCGCTTCGTAGCGGTCGCCCACTGCCAGCAGCATCTCTTTGGTGTAGTACAGATCGCCGCGCTTCTCGCCGTGGTATTCCAGCACGTGGGTTTCGACGATCGAGTCCACCGGGCAGGACTCTTCGCAGAAGCCGCAGAAGATGCACTTGGTCAGATCGATGTCGTAGCGCGTGGTGCGGCGCGAGCCGTCGTCGCGCTGTTCCGATTCGATCGTGATGGCCATCGCCGGGCACACCGCTTCGCACAGTTTGCAGGCGATGCAGCGCTCTTCCCCGTTCGGGTAGCGGCGCAGCGCGTGCAGGCCGCGGAAGCGCGGCGACATCGGCGTCTTCTCTTCCGGGTACTGCACCGTGATCTTGCGGGCGAACATGTACTTGCCCGTCAGGGCCATGCCTTTGATCAGTTCCGACAGCATCAGGCTGCCGAAGAAGTCTTTAACTTTTTCCATGTTTGCTTCCTTACTTCCAAATATTCCAGGACGTCTGCATCACGCCGGCCACCAGCACCAGCCAGACCAGGGTCAGAGGGATGAACACTTTCCAGCCCAGGCGCATGATCTGGTCATAGCGGTAGCGTGGGAAAGTACCGCGCACCCAGATGAAGATCGAGACGATGGCGAAGGTCTTCGCGAACAGCCAGAAGAAGCCGCCGAAACCGCCGCCGAATTCCAGGAACGAGAACGGTGCTGCCCAGCCGCCCAGGAACATGATCGATGCCAGCACGCCGACCAGGATCATGTTGGCGTATTCGGCCAGCATGAACATGGCGTACGACATGCCCGAGTATTCCACCATGTGGCCGGCCACGATTTCCGACTCGCCTTCCACCACGTCGAACGGGTGGCGGTTGGTCTCGGCCAGGCCGGAGGTCAGATAGATCACGAACAGCGGCAGCAGCGGCAGCCAGTTCCACGACAGGAAGTTCAGGCCGGCGTCGACCATCTGGCCCTTGCCCTGCATGCCGACGATGTCGATGAAGTTCAGCGAACCGGACACCATCAGGATCACCACCAGTACGAAGCCCATCGGGATTTCGTAGGAGATCATCTGCGCCGAGGCGCGCATCGCGCCCAGGAAAGAGAACTTCGAGTTCGATGCCCAGCCGGCGATGATCACGCCGTACACTTCCATCGAAGTGATCGCCATCAGCAGCAGCAGGCCGGCGTTCACGTTGGCCAGCACGGCTTCCGGACCGAAGGGAACCACCGACCAGGCGGCCAGCGCCGGCATGATGGTCATCACGGGACCGATCACGAACAGGCCCTTGGCGGCCTTGGTCGGGATCACGATCTCTTTGAGCAGCAGCTTGAGCGCGTCGGCGATCGGCTGCAGCAGGCCGCCGGGACCGACGCGGTTAGGACCGATACGGATCTGGATCCAGCCGATCAGCTTGCGCTCCCACAGGGTGGCGTAGGCGACCAGGCCCATCAGCGGCAGCAGCACGCACAGCAGCTTGATCATGGTCCAGACGACGAACCACCCTTGCTGGCCCAGCAGGGCCTCGCCATTGGTGGTGATGGTGTTGACGAATTCCAGCGCCATTACTTGGCCTCCCCTGCTTTGGCTACGGTGATGGCACCGAACATGGCGCCCAGCTTGGCGGTCGACTCGTGTGCGGCAGGCACACGGACCACGTTGGCCGGCAGGCCAGCGTCGATCACGGCGTGCAGCACGGCCGAACCGCTACCCTGGCTCACGCTGACCTGGTCGCCAGCCTTGATGCCCAGCGCGGCGGCGGTGGCCACCGAGATGCGCGCCACAGGCGCGGCGCCGTCGATGGTGGCCAGCAGCGGGCCGGAACGGCGCGCGATAGCGTCGGCGAAGTGGATAGGCACGTCGGCCAGGCGCTCCAGCGCACCGGCGGTGCCGAAGCTTGCGGCGGCAACGGCCTTCTTCGACAGGTTGTTCAGCTTGGCCGACAGGTCGGTCACGCCTTTGCCGAACAGCTCGTCGC
Source organism: Massilia sp. NBRC 108631 (assembly GCF_059704565.1). NCBI lineage: Bacteria > Pseudomonadati > Pseudomonadota > Betaproteobacteria > Burkholderiales > Oxalobacteraceae > Massilia > Massilia sp. NBRC 108631. The sequence goes on along the minus strand of NZ_BAAKJE010000070.1, from coordinate 41,074 downwards.
GGATCGCTTCCGAAGTGTCGTAGTCGAAACCGGACAGGCCCAGCACATTCCCCAGCACGCGCAGCACTTTCCAGGCCGGACGCGCATCGCCCAGCGGCTTGACGGTGCCGTTGAAGCTTTGTGCGCGGCCTTCGGCGTTGACGAAGGTGCCCGAGGTTTCGCTGAACGGCGCGATCGGCAGCAGCACGTCGGCGTAGTCCATGCCGTGCTTGAAGGCGGACATGACCACAACCATGTCGGCTTGCTTCAGCGCGGCGGCGGCGGCTTGCGGGTTGGCCGCATCCAGTTCCGGTTCCGCGTTCAGCAGCACGTAGGCTTTCTTCGGCGCGCTGAAGGCCGGCGCGGCGTTCTTGGCGGTGGCGTTGACCAGGTAGCCGCCGACGGTGTTGGCGGCGTCCACCAGGTAGCCCAGCTTGGCGCCGGTCTGTCCGGCGATCCACTGCGCAGCGGCGTGCAGCGCGGACGCTTGCGGATGCGCGGCGGCGGCGTTGCCCATGAAGACGGCCTTGCGTTCACCGGACAGCAGCGAGGCGGCGATGCCCTTGGCGGCGTCGGACGCTTCGATGCCCTCGAAGCCGGCAGGCGCGGCCACTTCCTTGGCGGCGGCCACGGCCACCACCACTTGCGACAGCGCGGCCAGCCAGTCGGACGGCGCGGCGGTGATCTGGTTGGCGACGGTGATCAGGCTGTCGTCGGCGGTGCCGTTCAGTACCGACAGCTTGGCGCCCGACTTGACGGCGGCGCGGATGCGCGTTGCCAGCAGCGGGTGGTCCTTGCGCAGGAAGGAACCGATGACGAACACGCGCTGCAGGCCGGTCACGTCGGCGACCGGCATGCCCAGCCATGGCGACACTTCGCCGTCCAGCGCGAAATCGCTCTGGCGCAGGCGGAAGTCGACGTGCTCGGAACCGAGCGCGCGGGTCAGCTTTTGCAGCAGGTGCAGTTCTTCGGTGGTCGAGTGCGCGGTCGCGTAGGAAGCGATGGCGTCGGCGCCGTGTTCATGCTTGATGTTCTTCAGGCCGTGCGCCACGTATTCCAGCGCGGTCTGCCAGTCCACTTGCTTCCATTCGCCGCCCTGCTTCAGCATCGGCTGGGTCAGGCGCTCGGCGCTGTCCAGCGCTTCGTAGGAGAAGCGGTCCTTGTCGGAAATCCAGCACTCGTTGACCGAGTCGTTTTCCAGCGGCAGCACGCGCATCACTTTGCCGCCCTTGACCTGGACGATCAGGTTGGCGCCCAGCGAGTCGTGCGGCGACACCGATTTGCGGCGCGACAGTTCCCACGAACGGGCGCTGTAGCGGAACGGCTTGGAGGTCAGCGCGCCCACCGGGCACAGGTCGATCATATTGCCCGACATTTCGGAGCTGACCGCTTCGCCGACGAAGCTGGTGATTTCCGAGTGCTCGCCGCGGCCGATCATGCCCAGCTCCATCACGCCGGCCACTTCCTGGCCGAAACGCACGCAGCGGGTGCACTGGATGCAGCGCGCCATTTCCTGCATGGACACCAGCGGGCCGGCCTGCTTGGGCACGACCACGCGCTTGTCTTCCGCATAGCGCGATTCGCCCTTGCCGTAGCCCACCGCCAAGTCCTGCAGCTGGCATTCGCCGCCCTGATCGCAGATCGGGCAGTCCAGCGGGTGGTTAATCAGCAGGAATTCCATCACGGACTTCTGCGCCTGCACAGCCTTGTCGCTGGCCGAGCGCACGATCATGCCGGCGGACACGGGCGTGGCGCAAGCGGGCAAAGGCTTGGGCGCCTTTTCCACTTCGACCAGGCACATGCGGCAGTTCGCTGCGATCGACAATTTCTTGTGATAGCAGAAGTGCGGGATGTAGGTTCCCAATTTGTTGGCAGCGTCCATCACCATGCTACCAGCAGGGACTTCGACTTTCTTGCCGTCTATTTCGATTTCAACCATGGTGATCGTTACGCAGCTTAGAGGTAAGCGGGCACCAAGCAATGCTTGTGCTCGACGTGATATTCAAATTCTTCGCGGAATTGCTTGACGAAGGCGCGTACCGGCATCGCGGCGGCATCGCCCAGGGCGCAAATGGTGCGGCCCTGGATGTTGTCGGCGACCGAGTTCAGCAGATCCAGATCTTCCGGACGGCCCTGGCCGTGCTCGATGCGGTGGACCACGCGGTACATCCAGCCCGTGCCTTCGCGGCATGGGGTGCACTGGCCGCACGATTCTTCGAAGTAGAAGTAGGACAGGCGTTCCAGCGCCTTGACCATGCAGCGCGTCTCGTCCATGACGATGATGGCGCCCGAACCGAGCATGGAGCCGGCCTTGGCGATCGAGTCATAGTCCAGATCGGTTTGCATCATGATCTCGCCGCGCACCACCGGCGCCGACGAACCGCCGGGAATGACCGCCTTGATCTTCTTGCCGCCGCGCATGCCGCCGGCCAGTTCCAGGAACTCGGCGAACGAGGTGCCCAGCGGGACTTCGTAGTTGCCCGGACGCTCGATGTCGCCCGAGATCGAGAAGATCTTGGTGCCGCCGTTGTTCGGCTTGCCCAGCGCCAGGTAGTTCTCCGCGCCGATGTTCAGGATGAACGGCACGGCGGCGAAGGTTTCCGTGTTGTTGATGGTGGTCGGCTTGCCGTACAGGCCGAACGAGGCCGGGAACGGCGGCTTGAAGCGCGGCTGGCCTTTCTTGCCTTCCAGCGATTCGAGCAGCGCGGTTTCCTCGCCGCAGATGTAGGCGCCGTAGCCGTGGTGCGCGTGCAGCTGGAAGCTGAACTCGCTGCCCATGATCTTGTCGCCCAGGAAACCGGCGGCGCGCGCCTCTTCCAGCGCTTCTTCAAAGCGCAGGTATTCCTGGAAGATCTCGCCGTGGATGTAGTTGTAGCCCACGGTGATGCCCATCGCGTAGGCGCCGATGGCCATGCCCTCGATCAGCGAATGCGGATTGTAGCGGATGATGTCGCGGTCCTTGAACGTGCCCGGCTCGCCCTCATCTGTATTGCAGACGAGGTACTTCTGGCCCGGGAACTGGCGCGGCATGAAGCTCCATTTCAGGCCGGTCGGGAAACCGGCGCCGCCGCGGCCGCGCAGGCCGGAGGTTTTCAGGTCGGCGATGATGGCTTCCGGCGGAATTTTCTCTTCCAGGATGCGGCGCAGCGCCGAGTAGCCGCCACGCTTGACGTAGTCGGCCAGGTGCCAGTTGTCGCCGTTCAGATCCTTCAGGATCAGCGGCTTGATGTGACGGTCGTGCAGACTGGTCATTTGTTCGATTCCTTCAGTTCAACCACGAGCGCGTCGATCTTGTCGTTCGACATGAACGAGCACATGCGGTGGTTGTTTACCAGCAGCACCGGTGCGTCGCCGCAGGCGCCCATGCACTCGCCTTCCATCAGCGTGAATTCGCCGTCGGCGGTGGTGTCGCGGTAATCGATGCCCAGCTTCTGCTTCAGGTGGTGCGCGGCGCGCTCGCCGCCCGACAGGGCGCACGGCAGGTTGGTGCACACGGTGATCTTGTGCTTGCCCACCGGCTTGGTGTTGTACATATTGTAGAAAGTGGCCACTTCCTGCACGGCGATGGCCGGCATGCGGATGTAGTCAGCCAGTTCCTGCATCACTTCGGTGGACACCCAGCCCAGTTCAACCTGGGCGTGGGCCAGCGCGGCCATCACGGCGGACTGGCGCTGGTCTTCCGGATACTTGGCCAGTTCGCGGTCGATCTTTTTGTAGCACTGCTCTGATAACAACATTCTTTTCGCCTCTCGAACTTAGCGGTCAATACTGCCGAACACGATGTCCTGCGTACCAATGATGGTCACGGCATCGGCAATCATGTGGCCACGCGCCATTTCGTCCAGCGACTGCAGGTGGGCGTAGTCGGGCGCGCGCAGCTTCATGCGGTATGGTTTATTGGCGCCGTCCGATAGCAGGTAGATGCCGAACTCGCCCTTCGGATGCTCCACCGCGGCGTATGCTTCGCCCGGCGGCACATGGAAGCCTTCGGTAAACAGCTTGAAGTGGTGGATCAGCGATTCCATATTGGTCTTCATGTCCACGCGCGACGGCGGCGCCACCTTGCGGTTGCTGGACATGACCGGACCCGGATTGTTGCGCAGCCATTCCACGCACTGCTTGATGATGCGGTTGGCCTGGCGCATTTCTTCGATGCGCACCAGGTAGCGGTCGTAGCAATCGCCGTTGGTGCCGACCGGGATGTCGAAGTCCATCAGGTCGTACACTTCGTACGGCTGGTGCTTGCGCAGATCCCACTCGATGCCCGAACCGCGCAGCATGGCGCCGGTAAAGCCCATCGCCAGTGCGTCTTCCGGCGTCACCACGCCGATGCCGACGGTGCGCTGCTTCCAGATGCGGTTGTCGGTCAGCAGGGTTTCGTATTCGTCGACATAGGTCGGGAAACGGTTGCTGAAGTCTTCGATGAAGTCGAGCAGCGAGCCCTGGCGGTTGTCGTTCAGTTCCTTGATGGTCTTGGCCGACTTGATCGGCGAGGCCTTGTGCTGCGGCATGGAGTCCGGCAGGTCGCGGTACACGCCGCCCGGACGGTAGTAGGCCGCGTGCATGCGCGCGCCCGACACCGCTTCGTAGCAGTCGAACAGGTCTTCGCGGTCGCGGAAGGCGTACAGGAACGGTCCCATGGCGCCCACGTCCAGCGCGTGCGCGCCCAGCCACATCAGGTGGTTCAGCAAACGCGTCATCTCGTCGAACATGACGCGGATGTACTGTGCGCGCAGCGGCACTTCAATGCCCAGCAGCTTCTCGATCGCCATCACGTAGGCGTGCTCGTTGCACATCATCGACACGTAGTCGAGGCGGTCCATGTAAGGCACGGACTGCAGGTAGGTCTTCTGCTCGGCCAGCTTCTCGGTGCCGCGGTGCAGCAGGCCGATGTGCGGGTCGGCGCGCTGGATCACTTCGCCGTCCAGCTCCAGCACCAGGCGCAGCACGCCGTGCGCTGCCGGGTGCTGCGGACCAAAGTTCAGGGTGTAGTTCTTAATCTCAGCCATTATTTCATCCCGTAGTTTTCTTCGCGGATCACGCGCGGCACGTTTTCGCGCGGCTCGATCGTCACAGGCTGGTAGATCACGCGCTTCTGTGCTTCGTCGTAGCGCATTTCCACATAGCCGGAGACCGGGAAATCCTTGCGGAACGGATGGCCGACGAAACCGTAGTCGGTCAGGATGCGGCGCAAGTCGTTGTGGCCTTCGAACAGGATGCCCAGCAGGTCGAACGCTTCGCGCTCGTACCAGTTGACGGCACGCCAGATCGGCATCACGGACGCCACCACCGGCATGTCGTCGTCGGGCGCGAACACGCGCACGCGCACGCGCCAGTTGTGCTTGACCGACAGCAGGTGCGACACGACCGCGAAACGCAGGCCGTCCCACGTGCCTTCGCCATAGGTCGAATAGTCGACGCCGCACAGGTCGATCATCTGCTCGAAATGCAGCGTGGCGTCGTCGCGCAGGGTCTGCATGACGGCGTAGTAATCGGCCGCTTTCACGGTCAGGGTGATTTCACCCAGCGCTACTACCGTAGTAACGCGATCGCCCAAAGCCGTAGCCAGGGCGTTTTGCAAGACTTCCAATTGTGTACTCATAGTTCTGAAGCGCCCCGTTTAGCGTGCGATCGTGTTGGTACGCTTGATCTTGTTCTGCAACTGCAGGATGCCGTACAGCAGCGCTTCGGCCGTAGGCGGACAGCCCGGCACATAAACGTCCACCGGTACGATGCGGTCGCAACCGCGCACCACGGAGTAGGAATAGTGATAGTAGCCGCCGCCGTTGGCGCAGGAACCCATCGAGATGACCCAGCGCGGCTCGGACATCTGGTCGTAGACCTTGCGCAGCGCTGGCGCCATCTTATTGCACAGCGTGCCGGCCACAATCATCACGTCGGACTGGCGTGGCGAGGGACGGAACACGATGCCGAAGCGGTCCAGATCGTAACGGGCAGCGCCCACGTGCATCATTTCAACCGCGCAGCAGGCCAGGCCGAACGTCATCGGGAACATCGACCCGGTGCGCGCCCAGTTGATCAGCTTGTCGGCTGTGGTGGTGATGAAACCTTCGTTTAATACGCCTTCAATAGCCATGGCTTATTCCCAATCAAGGGCACCTTTCTTCCAGATATACCAAAAACCGACCACGAATTCGGCGATGAACACCATCATCGTAATGAAACCGGTCCAGCCCAGTTCGCGCATGGAGACGCCCCATGGGAAGAAGAATGCCGTTTCCAGATCGAACAAAATAAACAGAATCGCGACGAGGTAGTATCGTACGTCGAATTTCATGCGCGCGTCTTCGAAGGCTTCGAAACCGCACTCGTAGGGGGACAATTTGGCCGCGTCAGGCTTGTGCGGACCGAGCAGACGGCCGAGCACCTGGGGAAGTACGCCGACACTAATGCCGACGATCAGGAATAAGAGAACGGGGAAGTAATTTTCGAGGTTCATTGATGAGCTTAATGTTGAACGATCGGTTAGGAAGGCACCGCGCTACCCTGCGGTGCATTTAACGCTCGACCCCAATCAACATTGAGACCAGGATCAAACGACACATCCTCGTAAAAAAACCAGCTTAGGCCCGGGTGGAGGGAAATTCCCTGCCCAGACGCACCTGCTGGCTTTCTGTATTTCTTTTGGTGCCGACGACGAGACTCGAACTCGTACAGCTTTCGCCACTACCCCCTCAAGATAGCGTGTCTACCAATTTCACCACGTCGGCGTTAAGCCCGTTATTCTACAGTGATTTCACCGCTTTGTTAATGCGTATTGCGGAGAAACAAGAAGAAAACGGTAAAGCTTGACTGAATTCCTAGAGTATCAAGGGCTTCCTCGATTCCGGGAATATCAGGTATTACTTTTGCGGCGCAGGCGCAGGCGCAGGCGCTGCGGGAGCTGGCGCGGCAGGCGCTGATGCCGCAGGTGCGGCGGCAGGCACGCCGGCCGCCGCTGCGGCTTCAGCCGCGGTCGGCGCGGCCGGCGCGGCGGCCGGGATCGCTGCCGTGCCCTTGGTCGGCGCCGGCGCGGTGATCTTGTCCATCACGCCGCCACCGCTGCTGACACCGCGGCTGCTGGCCATCGACGCCAGCGCCAGCGTGGCGCCGAAGAACACTGCGGCGGCCACGGCAGTCGACTTGGACATGAAGTTCGACGAGCCGCTGGCGCCGAACAGGCTGCCCGAAGCGCCCGAACCGAAGGCGGCGCCCATGTCGGCGCCCTTGCCGTGCTGCAGCAGCACCAGGGCGATAATGGCCAGGGCCGACAGCACCTGGACGACGACGATGAGGTTGTGCAAAGTGTTCATGCTATTCCATTTCCAGTTGAAGGTGTTTCAGTTAACTCTTACCAGGCTTACTGCTCGGACGCGTGAACGATGGCGAGGAAATCCGCCGCCTTCAGTGCCGCGCCGCCAATCAGGCCGCCATCGATGTCCGGCTGGGCCAGCAGTTCTTTTGCGTTCTCAGGCTTCATGCTGCCGCCGTACAGGATCTGCATGCCGGCCGCCGCTGCCGCGTCGCGCGTGGCAACTTGCTGGCGCAGCTGCGCGTGCACTTCCTGCGCCATGGCCGGGGTGGCGGTCTTGCCGGTGCCGATCGCCCATACCGGCTCGTAAGCCAGCACGATCTTGCCCACGGCTGCCGTGTCCAGCACGTCCAGCACCGCCTGCAGCTGTGCGCACACCACCACGGCGGTGCGCCCTGCTTCGCGCTCGGCCAGCGTTTCACCCACGCACACCACCGGGGTCAGCCCGGCGGTCAGCGCAGCCAGCGCCTTTTGCGCCACCAGCTCATTGCTTTCCTGATGGTAGGCGCGGCGTTCCGAGTGGCCCACGATCACGTAGCGGCAAGCGAAGTCGGCCAGCATGGAGGCCGCCACTTCACCCGTATAGGCGCCTGCGGCATACGCCGACACGTCCTGCGCGCCCCATGCAACCGGCGAACCCGCCAGCGCTGCCTGGCATTGTGCCAGGTAGGGCGCGGGCGCACAGACGGCGCAATCGGCCTGCTTGGCCAAGAAACCTGCCGTAATGCCGGACAACAGCACAGCATTGCTGTCGCGGCTGCCGTTCATTTTCCAATTTCCGATGACGAGTTTGCGTCGCATAGTAGCCTAAAGTTCAATAACCCGCTATTTTAACGCGAGCCGCAAACCGGGGTCAAACCAGTGCCGCCACAGTGTGGCGAAAAACTTGGCTATTTGATTACGTCGTAGCCCGGTCACGCGACTTGCAGCATGATTTTTCCGACATGGGTGCTGCTTTCCATCAGCGCGTGCGCGGCAGCGGCCTGCTCCAGCGGGAACACCTGGTGGATCACCGGCTTGATGGCGCCCGACTCCAGCAGCGGCCAGACCCGCGCGCGCAGCTGCGCCGCGATGCGCGCCTTGAACGCCACCGGGCGCGGGCGCAAGGTCGAACCGGTGACAGTGAGACGGCGGCGCAGCACCTGGCCCAGGTCCAGCGTGGCCTTGGCGCCGCCCAGCAGCGCGATCACGGCGATGCGGCCGTCGTCGGCCAGGCAGCCGATCTCGCGCGGCAGGTAGTCGCCGCCCACCATGTCCAGGATCACATCGACGCCCTTGCCGTCGGTCAGCTGCTTGACCACGGCGGCAAAATCCTCACTCTTGTAATTGATGCCGCGCGCGGCGCCCAATTGCTCGCAGATGCGCGCCTTGTCGTCGCTGCCGGCGGTGGCGAACACGCGGTGCCCCATGGCGGCGGCCAGCTGGATGGCCGTCACGCCGATGCCGGAGGTGCCGCCCTGCACCAGCAGGGTTTCGCCCTGCATCAGGTGGGCGCGGTCGAACACATTGCTCCACACGGTGAAAAAGGTCTCCGGCAGCGAGGCCGCCTCCAGCATGGACAGGCCCTTGGGCACTGGCAGGCACTGCTCCGCCGGCGCGGTGCAGTATTCCGCGTAGCCGCCGCCCTGAGCCAGCGCACACACCAGGTCGCCCTTGCTGAAGCGGCTGCCGGCCAGGTCGCCGTCGACAATTTCGCCCGCCACTTCCAGGCCGGGCAAGTCGGACGCGCCCGGCGGCGGCGCGTAGCTGCCCAGGCGCTGGAACACGTCCGGCCGGTTGATGCCGGCCGCGTGCACCTTGATCAGCACCTCGCCGGCCTTGAATTCGGGAATTGGACGCTCGCACAGGCGCAGCACGTCGGCCGGGCCGGGCTGGGAGATTTCTATCGCACGCATGGCTGCCCTCTCTCGGTAAAAACGGCGATTGTACGCGAGACGCCGCAGCGCCGCAGCGCCCGCCTCCTGCCCGCCAGTCAAGATAAGAATGACATTAAGAATGAGATCGATTCTTATTTACTTTGTGCCCAATGGTAACTATACTTTTGGCAACCTCGTTTTGCCCTAAACAAAATCGCACATCTCCAAGGAAGAATTTTGAGCCAGCCTATCCGCAAGCCAAAGAGCATACGCCTCGATCACGACAGCGCCTTCGGCGCCATGAAGAAAACCAGCCTGGCCATGGGCATCTCGACCGCCATGCTGCTGCCGCTGGCAGCCGGCGCGGCCGATGCCGCCCCCGCCGCCAAGGCCGAACAGCAACTGCCGGACGTGGTGGTGCTGGGCAAGCGCCTGGACCCGAACCCGAACGCCGAGCAAGGCGCCGCCTACAAGGCCAAGACCTCGGCCGACAGCCGCCACACCCGCCCTATCGCTGAAACCCCGCAGACCATCTCAGTGGTGACCAAGGCCGCCATCGACGACTCCGGCCTGACCGACCTGAAACAGATCCTGGGCGCGCAGCCCGGCATCACCCTGGGCACCGGCGAAAACGGCAACGCCTTCGGCGACCGCTACATCATCCGCGGCCAGGAAGCCCGCAGCGACGTGTTCGTCGACGGCCTGCGCGATCCCGGCATGAGCACCCGCGAGAGCTTCGCCATCGAGCAGCTGGAAATCTCCAAGGGCCCGAACTCCTCGTTCGCCGGCCGCGGCACCGCCGGCGGCGCCATCAACGCCATCACCAAGCAAGCCACGCTGGACCACGACTTCACCCGCGTCTCGGGCGCCGTCGGCAGCGACGCGCACCACCGCGCCTCGGCCGACATCAACAAGGGCTTCGGCGAGAACTTCGCGCTGCGCGCCAACCTGCTGGACTCCAAGGAAGACGTGCCTGACCGCGCGCCGTCGAGCCGCCGCCGCCAGGGCGTGGCCCTGTCCGGCCTGTACGAAGCGAACAAGGACCTGTCGGTCACGCTGGACTACTACGGCCTGCACACCCGCGACAAGATGCCCGACCTGGGCGGCTACCTGGTCGGCACCGCGCCGAACCGCACGCCGGCGCCCAACGTGCCCGTCTATGCCCAGGCCGACGACTTCCTCAAGTCGCAGATCGACACCTTCACCGCGCGCGTGAACTGGAAACTGGCCCCTGCGCTAAAGCTCACCAGCCTGACCCGCTACGGCACCGCCAGCAACGCCTACATCACCACCGGCGCCTCGTCCGGCACGCGCTACAACGGCGTCACCGGCGCCGCCTACACCACCGCCACGCTGGACAACGGCCACACCGGCTGGCAGGAAGTGGACTACTTCGCGCACCAGAGCAACCTGCGCTGGGACAAGCAGATCGGCGGCTTGAAGCATGAGTTCATCTTCGGCCTGGAATACACCGACCACAAAGTGCAGTCGGGCGCCTTCGCGCTGAACAACAGCGGCTTCAACTGCCGCAGCGCGACTCCGAATGCCATCCCGCCCGCGCAGTCCACGCCAGCCGTCGGCCCCAACAACGCGTACTGCTTCACCAACCCGAACGGCACGCCGGTGGCCGACCTGTCGCGCCTGGCCACCCGCAACATCCAGCGCCTGAACTGGAACCAGGACTGGCAGGTGAAAACCACCGCCCTGAGCGCGATGGACACCGTGGACCTGACCGACAAGTTCACCGCCTTCGGCGGCGTGCGCGCCGACCACTTCGAGCTGGGCCTGGTGCGCCGCAACGTGACCGCCACCACGGCCACCCAGACCGGCGACTACAGCTTCAACGACACCCTGGTCAACGGCCACTTCGGCCTGAGCTACAAGGTGGCCAACGACGCCATCGTCTACGCCAGCGCCGCGTCGGCGCAGGACATCAACGGCGGCGAGGCCGACTCGGGCACCGCCAGCGGCTACGGCGGCGCGGTCCTGTACAACGGCAACATCGCCGGCGCCAAGCCGGAAACCTCGGTGAACCTGGAACTGGGCACCAAGTGGGACCTGTTCGACCACAAGCTGCTGGCCACCGCCGCGCTGTTCCAGACCACCAAGAAGGACGTGATGGAAGGCGCCAACTACGACACCGTGGGCACCTTCAACACCGGCGAGAACCGCGTGCGCGGCATCGAGTTTGGCCTGGTGGGCAACTTCACCGACAAGCTGTCCGGCCAGATCGGCGGCGCCCTGATGACCTCGAAGGTGCTGGCCTCGGCCAACCCGGCCAACCTGGGCAACGCGCTGAGCAACTTCGCCAAGCAGACCTACTCGGCCCAGCTCAAGTACCAGGCCACGGACGCCTTCTCCTTCGGCGGCAGCGCGCGCCACGAGGGCGACCGCTGCGGCGGCCAGCCGGACACCGGCGCCGGCGTTGCCAACGGCGTGTGCTCGCAGCCGGTGCCGTCGTTCACCGTGTACGATGTGTTCGCCAGCTACCGCTTCAGCCGCCGCTTCGACCTGCGCCTGAACGTGCTGAACGCCACCAACAAGGACTACTACACCGCCGTGTACCGCTCCGGTTCCTTCCTGTACAAGGGCGACGCGCGCGCTGTGCGCCTGACCGTGAACTACGAGCTGTAATCGACGCTTGAAGCTTTAGGTACAATGCCGGGTCCAACCCGGCATTTTTCATTCCCATGACAACCTCCGCCACCGCCACCGCAGCGACCGCTCCCGGCACCCCGCCCGGCATCCGCTGCGCGGCCGACTACGAAGTGCTGGCGCAGCGCGCCATCGCCGCGCCCAGCTTCGCATACGTGGCCGGCGGCAGCGGGCACGGCCTGACCACGGCGGGCAACCGCGCCGCCTTCGCGCGCTGGGCCATCACGCCGCGCCTGCTGCGCGACGTGCGCGCCGGCCACACCCGCGCCACGCTGCGCGGCGAGCGCTTCGCCCATCCGCTGATGCTGGCCCCGGTGGCCTTCCACAAGCTGGTGCACGCCGGCGGCGAAGTGGACACCGCGCGCGCCGCGCACGCCACCGACACCTGCCTGATCGCCAGCACGCTGGCCTCCTGCACCTTGGAGGACATGGCACGCGCCGCCGGTCCGCAGCGCTGGTTCCAGCTCTACTTCCAGCCCGAACGCGGCGCCACGCTGGACCTGCTGCGGCGCGCCGAAGCGGCCGGCTACGGCGCCATCGTGGTCACGCTGGACGCGCCGATCCAGGTGGCCAGCATGGGCGCGCTGGACCTGCAGTTCCGCATGCCGCCCGAGTGCGTACCGGCCAACCTGCTGCCCTACCCCGGCCAGCCGGCCGCGCCGCTCAACGAAGGCGACAGCCGCATCTTCCAGGGCGTGATGCGCCACGCGCCGGTCTGGGACGACCTGGCCTGGCTGCTGGCCCAGTCGCCGCTGCCGGTGTGGGTGAAAGGCGTGCTGCACCCGGACGACGCGCTGGCCCTGCGCGCGGCGGGCGCGGCCGGCGTCGTGGTGTCCAACCACGGCGGCCGCAGCCTGGACGGCGCGCCGGCCAGCCTGGACGCCCTGCCTGCCATCCGCGCCGCGCTGGACGGCGTGGATGCAGCCTTTCCCATCCTGTTCGATGGCGGCGTCCGCTGCGGCGCCGACGCGTTCAAGGCCCTGGCGCTGGGCGCCGGCGCCGTGGCCGTGGGCCGCCTGCAGCTGTACGCGCTGAGCGTGGCCGGCGCGCTGGGCGTGGCCCACATGCTCAAGCTGCTGCGCGAAGAGCTGGAGGTGTGCATGGCCCTGGCCGGCTGCGCCACGCTCGAACAGATCACCCCGGCAGCCCTTACCCCCGCGAGACCACCATGCTGATTACCATAGACGATGTCCTGAGCAAGGACGAAGTGGCCCAGTTCCGCGCCTGGCTGGAAGGCGCGCCATGGCAGGACGGCGCCGCCACGGGCGGCAGCCAGGCGCGCCGCGTCAAGCACAACCTGCAGCTGGACGACCACGCCGAACCGGCCATCGGCCTGGGCCAGCACATCCTGCGCAGCCTGGCGGCCAACCCGCTGTTCGTGTCGGCCGCGCTGCCGCGCAAGATCTACCCGCCCAAGTTCAACCGCTACGAAGGCGGCGGCAGCTACGGCACCCACGTCGACAGCGCCGTCATGCAGCTGCCCGGCAGCGGCCAGAGCCTGCGCAGCGACCTGTCGGCCACGCTGTTCCTGGCCGAGCCGGACGAGTACGAAGGCGGCGAACTGCAGATCGAAACCGAATTCGGCGTGCAGGAAGTGAAGCTGGAGGCGGGCAGCCTGGTGCTGTACCCCTCGTCCAGCCTGCACCGCGTGACGCCGGTGACGTCCGGCGCGCGCCTGGCGTCCTTCTTCTGGATCGAAAGCCTGGTGGGCGACGACGGCGAGCGCAGCATGCTGTTCGACCTGGACCAGGCCATCCAGCGCCTCACGCCCGCGCTGGCCGAACACCAGCGCGAACTGGTAAAGTTGACCGGGATTTACCACAACCTGCTGCGCCGCTGGGCCATCACCTGATTTCAACCGCACTCAAGGAAAACCCATGAACAAGCAACTCGTCCGCCTCGCCCTGCCCTTGCTGCTCGCGCTGTCCGCCGGCGCCGCCTCGGCCCACGGCGACGTCAAATGCACCACCAAGCCCAAGTCCGAATGGAAGTCGCACGAGGAACTGGCGCAGAAACTGACCAAGGAAGGCTGGCAGATCCGCCGCATGGAAGCGAGCAGCTCCTGCTACGAGGTCTACGCCAAGGACCCGAAAGGCAAGCGCGTGGAAGCCTTCTTCGACCCGGTGACGTTTGCCCGTGTTGAAGAATAAAGCCAGGATAAAGGTCTGGGACTTGCCGGTGCGCCTGCTGCACTGGCTGCTGGTCTGCAGTATTGCCGCGGCCTGGTACACCAGCGGCCAGACCGGCCCGCTGCATGAGTACATTGGCTACGCGGCGGCGGCAACGGTAACGGCGCGCCTGCTGTGGAATTTTGCCGGCAGCCGCCATGCGCGGTTTGCCGAGTTCGTGCTGGGCGTGCGGCCCACGCTGGCCTACCTGCGCCAGGTGCGGGCCGGCACCGCGCCGCGCTACCTGGGCCACAATCCGCTGGGCGGCTGGATGGTGGTGGCGCTGCTGTCCTGCGTGGCGCTGGTCGCCTTCAGCGGCTGGCTCACCACCACCGACCTGCTGTGGGGCTACGCCTGGCCGGTGCTGATCCATGAAAGCCTGGCGTGGCTGCTGGTGGCGCTGATCGCAGCCCACCTTGCCGGCGTGGCGTTCACCAGCTGGCAGCACCGCGAAAACCTGGTCGCCGCCATGCTCAGCGGCGACAAGGCGCCCGACTGAACGGCTCAGCCGCCGCCGGTGCGCGACTGCTTCGGCAGCGGCGTGCCGACCTTCCAGCCGGCCGACAGCGCCTGCCCTTCCTCGATCTGCTCCGGCGTCATCTTCTTGACCACGGCGGCGCGCTGCTCGGCCGCATTGGCCGAGCCGTTGGCTGCGGCCAGGTTCCACAGCATATAGGCCAGCACGTTATCCTGCGGCATGCCGCCGATGTGGTAACGGTACATCAGGCCCAGCGTCTGCTGCGCGTCCGGATGGCCCTGTTCGGCCGCCTTGCGGAACCAGATCACGGCCTGCTTGTGGTCCTGGATCACCGCGTTGCCGGTGTAGTACATGGCGCCCACCACGTACTGCGCATCGGACTTGCCCTTGAGGGCCGCCTTGCGGTGCCAGTTCAGCGCCTGCTTGTAGTCCTGCGGCACGCCGCGCCCCATGTAATACATCAAACCGAGCAGATGCTCGGCGTCCTTGTTGCCGGCGCGCGCCAGTGGCTCGATCTCCTTGTAAGCCAGGCTGTAGTTGCGGTTGTTGTAGGCCGTGGCCCCTTCCGCGAAACCGGCCCGGGCGGCGTTGTGCACGCCCAGCGCGAAACCGATCGCGAGTAGTACTTGTAATAGTTTTTTCATGTTGCTCAAGAAATGGGTACTTGTGTCTCTTATTACCGCGCTCCCGCGCGGCACCATTTATTTCCAGCTGACCTTGCCGAGGCCGTCCACGCTCACGTTGCGGTTGGCCGGCTTGCCAAAGACTGTGACCGATCCCAACCCGCTAAGGTTCAAGGTGGCGTTGTCGCGCGCGGTCACGGTGGCGTTGCCCAGGCCGCTCAATTCGAGGCTGACGCTGTCGGCCTGGAACTGCTGTGCATTCAGGCCGCCCAGGCCGCCCAGAGTCGCTTTCAGCATCTTGCTGCGCCCGCCGAGGGTGACGTAGCCCGCACCCTGCAGGTCCAGCTCCACGCTGTCGTTCTCGCTGGCCCACACGTGCATGCTGCCGACGCCGCCCAGGTTCACGCGCATGGTGCGGTAGTCCACCACCACCTTCATGCTGCCGGCGCCTTCCAGGGTCAGTTCGATATCGTCGCCGCTGAAACCGGCCACCTCGGTGGTGCCCACCCCGTCCGACACCACCTGGCGCAGATTGGGCAGTACCAGCTCGGCGCGCAGCGTGGAGCGTTTCAGCTTGAAGCCGTGCACGTCCGAGTCCAGGTATAGCGTGTCGCCCGACTGGGCGGTGGTGATTTTGGCGATATAGCGCCTGTCGGCGGTGACGGTGAGCGAAGGCGCGTCGCCGCGCCGCAACTTCAGGTCGATCACCCCGTCCAGCTTGACCCGCACCACGCGCGCATCGATGGCGCGGGTTTCGGTGACGATCTCGTCGGCGCCGCGGGCGGCCGGCAGGATCAGGCCGAGGGCGGCCAGCAGCAGGCCGAAGTGGTAGAGAATACGGGCGGAAATGGTCATGTCTGGAATCCTCGGGGCGGCGGCCAATGCCGGCTGGCCGCACATTATCGGTATTCCAGCACTATACCCAAGCCCACCCTGCCCGCCCCCGGTTTTGCGACGAACTGCAAAAAACGCGGGGCAGATTACATTCTGGCGGCGGATTCGGCTACCGGGGGGTGGCCTGGGCGGCGGTGCCGCAGGCGTGGCAGAAGCGGCTGAAGGCGTTTTTGCGGGTCTGGCAGCTGCCGCAGTGGTCATACAGGCCGATGCCGCAGTGCGGGCAGAAGTCGATCGCCGGGTCTTTCAGGTCCACCTTGCGCTCGCAGCCGGGACACACGCTTTTCGCCAGCCGCGCCAGCGCCACGTCGTATTGCAGCGTCTCGCGGCGCTGCTGGTCGGACAGCGCTTCGGCGGCCTTCTGGCGCTCCAGGTAGCGCTGCAGCGAGACGATGGCCTGGCGCCCGATCAGCACCGTCAGCGCGATGCCGACGATGTAGCGCACATAGCCGCCGTAGCTCGGCAGATACGGCACCAGCTCGACGAAGAAGGCAAAGCCGGCGAAGATAATGAAGCCCCACACGAAAGGCCAGTACTTGCCCTTGCGCTGGGTCTTGAACAGCCAGCCCGCCACCACCAGCAGCGGCAGCGTGAGCAGCAAACGGTAGCCGAACACGCGCAGCTCCATGGCCCGCACGGCATCCATATACGGCCCGCGTGCCGCTTCTTCCAGCGCGTTCCACTGCTGCTGCGCCTTGTCCTTCGCCTGGCTGGCGTCCAGCTGGGCCTGTTCCTGCGCCTCCACCAGCGCCAGCGCCTGGCGCTCGGCGGCGGCCAGCGCGTCCAGCCCGTGGGTGCGCTTGATGACCTCCGGATCCTGCTCCGAGCGCGCGGTGGCGCTGCGCGTGGCCAGCCAGTTGTCGAAGGTTTCACGCGCCGAGTGGCTGTTGGCCACCGCCACCTGGTGCTTCTGGCGCGCCTGCTGCAAGGCGGCGCCGGCTTCGGCCTGGCGCTGCTCCTGCAGCGCCAGCGCGGCGCGCAACTGCTCGCTGCGCTGCGGGTCCATGAACTGCTCCAGGGCCAGCGGCCGCTCCACCGTGCCGAGATTGTCGACGATCTGCCCGCCCAGGCCGATCAGGAAACCGGCGAAGGCCAGCGCCACCAGCCACAAGCCGCGCTGGAACCATTTCTCGGACAACCGCAGTGATTTGCTCATGTCAGCCTTCTTCAGTGTTCATCTAAAGGGGAACGAACGCGCCGCCCGGCAGCACGATGGTGGCGCGAAAGCCGCCGCCGGGTGCGTTGGCCAACAGCAGTTCGCCGCCGTGTGCCTGCACGATACCACGGGCGATGCCCAGGCCCAGGCCCATGCCGCTGTTGTTTTGATTCCGGCCATGCTCGAGCCGCACATAGGGCTCGAACAAGCCCGGCAGCGCCTCCTCCGGCACGCCCGGCCCATGATCGCGCACTTCGATTTCGATGTTGCCGGCGCGTTCGCGCACCGCCAGCTCCACTTCGCGCCCATAGTGCAGCGCGTTGTTCAGCAGGTTGCCGATGGCACGCTTGAGCGCCAGCGGCTTGGCCGCCACGCTCAGGCCGGAAGCGCTGAACGACACCGCATGACCGGCCAGTTGCGCGTCGCGCACCATGCGGCCCAGCAGCGCGTCGAGCCGCACCTCGGTGGGATTTTCGTGGATGTCGCTGTCCTTCACCGTTTGCAGCGCGCCCTTGACCATCATGTCCAGTTCGTCGAGGTCGTCGTGGAATTCGCTTTGCATGGCCTCGTCGTCCAGCAGCTCGGTGCGCAGCTTGAGGCGCATGATGGGCGTGCGCAGATCGTGCGAGATGGAGACGAACAGCCGCTCGCGGTCTTCCATGTAGCGCTGGATGCGCTGGCGCATGGCCTCGAAGGCGCGCGCCGTGTTGACGAACTCGCGGCTGCCGGTTTCCGGCAGCGCGGGCGCGTTGCCGCCTTTGCCGAAGGCGGTGGCCGCCTCCGACAGCGCCGCCAGCGGCCGCGTGATCCAGCGCACCACCATGATGGACAGCAGCAGCACCGCCGCCAGCGACAGCGCCTGCAGCAGCAGCCGGTCGCGCGTGAGCGGGTTGCCGGTTTCAAGGAAGTACGGATTGGGCATCAGCGTGGCCAGGTAGAGCCAGTGGCCGGGGTCCATCTCGACCTGGATCAGCAGCACCGGCGCCGGCTTGGTCAGCAGGATGTGCTGCACCCAGGTGTCCGGCAAGTCCGCGATGGTGGCGCCGTTGTCGCCTACCGGCAGCCTGTCGGGCCAGGCGAAGGCCAGCCGCACCTGCGAGACATTGGGCAGGTCCTCCTTCAGCGTGGCGCGCACCTGCTTGAGCGCAGCGTCCGCCAGTTCCTGGCCGGCGATGGCGCGCACCTGCACCGGCGCCTGGTTGATGTTGACCAGGAAGCGCGTGCCGCCCATTTCGCGGAACTGCTGGATGATGAGCGGCCGGTAGTTGGGCGGCAGGCTGAGAAAGAAGCGCACCGCACTGGCCGCGCTGTGCGCCAGGTGCTGCGAAGCGGTGGTGGTTTCGCTGAGCGCCTCGGCGCGGCGCTGCGCAGCCCAGATGATGTTGCCCACCAACTGGGTCAGCAGCACGCCGATCACCATCACCAGCGTGAGGCGGCCGAGCAGGGACTGCGGCAGGATACGAGGCAGGATACGAGGCAGGATTCGCGACAGCGCCCGGTCCAGCCAGCGCGCGCGCCGGCCAGCAGGGGCAGGGCCTGCACCGCCCGGACCGGACGGCTGGCTGCCGCTATGCATTGGACGCGGTGACGTCGGCCGAGAACACGTAGCCGGCGCCGCGCACGGTCTTGATCAGCAGCGGATTGCGGCCGCCGTCGTTCAGGCGCAGGCGCAAGCGGCTGATCTGCACGTCCAGGAAGCGGTCCAGCGGGCCCGAGTCGCGCCCGCGCGTGCCTTCGCACAGCGCGCTGCGGTCCAGGATGTCGCCCGCGTGTTCGACGAAGTATTTCAGCAGCTGGAAGTCGAGCCCCGTCAGCGGCACGATCTCGCCGGCCGCGTCGGTGACGGTGCGCGCCACCGTGTCCAGCGTGAAGCCGACGAAACGGTAGTAGCGCGGCGCCGACTCGTTGCCCATGCCGGTGCGGCGGTGGATGGCCTTGATGCGCGCCAGCAGCTCGCGCGGGCTGTAGGGCTTGGATACATAGTCGTCCGCGCCCAGCTCCAGGCCCACCACGCGGTCGGTCTCGTCGGAGCTGGCGGTGAGCATGATGATGGGCACATTGGAGCGGCTGCGCACCGCCTTGCACAGCGCGAAGCCATCCGTGTCGGGCAGCATCACGTCCAGGATCACCAGCGACAGCTCGTCGGCGTAGCGGTTGAACTCGGCCAGGAAAGTCTGGCCGTCGTGGGCCAGGCCGACGTCGTACTGGTTTTTCTCCAGGTAAGTCTTCAGCAGGGTTCGCGTTTTTTGGTCGTCGTCGACGATCAGGATCTTGCGCATGATGGAATCTGTCTCGGTCTATCTGGTCTTGGTAAAGGTGCGGGCGATGGTGCCCAGCCTGCGCTGGGTGTCGGCCACACTCACATTATCGTCCAGGAAGTAGCGGTGCACCTCCGCCACGATGGCGTCGCGCACGATCTCCTCGGTGGCCATGCGGTGCACCAGGCTGGGCACCAGCGCATCCGTGCCGCTGGTAAACAGCTTCCACGAGGCGCGCGCGCAGCTGTCCATCTTGGACAGCAGCGGATTGCGCAGCACCGGGATGGAGCCCTTGATCTGGTTGTAGTCGTTCTGCAGCGCGGGAGACATGATCAGCGCGGCCAGTTTCTCCTGCGCCGGCCGGTGCGATTCGCGCGTGGCCAGCATACCCAGCGTGTCGATGTTGTACAGGTGGTAGCTGGCCGTGCCCGGGGCGGCGGCACAGCCGAAACCCTCCTCCACCGTCAAGCCGCGCGACACCAGCTCGCCCTTGGCCCAGTCGCCCATCACCATGAAGGCGGCGCGGCCGTCGGCCAGCTCGCGCACGCCCTCGTCCCAGCTGCGCTCGGCGATCGGGCTGCCCATCCATTTCTTCAGGCTGCGCAGGCGCTGCAGCGCGGTCGCCAGGCGCGGGTCGGTGTAGGCGGCGGCGCTGCGGCGCTGGAACAGCTCGCGGTGGAACTCGGCACCTTCGGCCAGCACCAGCGCCTCGAACAAGGTAGTCACCTGCCACGGCTCGCTGCTTTGCGCCAGCGGCACCACGCCGGCCTGGTGCAGCCTGGCGGCGGCCTGCTCGAACTGGGTCCAGGTTTCCGGCACCGCCAGGTGCAGGCGGGCCAGCAGCTTGCGGTTGTAGAACAGGGTATTCATGCGGTGGATGCCGACCGGCGCCGCGTACACATGGCCGTCCGACTTGATGGCGTCGGCCACGGTCGGCAGCAGCTGCTTGTCCCACTTGCCGGCGGCGGCCACCGCGTCCAGGTCCAGCAACAGGTCGAGCCGGGCCCAGTCGCGGATCACGATGCCGTTTACCTGCGCCACCTCGGGCGCGTCCTTGGCCAGCATGCGGCTGCGCAGCACGATGCCGGCGCCGGCGCCCGAGCCGCTGGGCACCATGCTGTCGCGCCAGCCGATATCGGCCTCGGCCTCCAGGCGCGCCGCGATCAGGTCGACCGCCTTGCGCTCGCTGGCGGACTTCCACCAGTGCAGCACCTGCAGCGACTCGGCATGGACGCCGCAGGACGCGGCAAAGCCCGCCACGCTCAAGAGCAGGCAGGCGGCAAGGCGCAGCTTGTGGAAGGCGGTCTCCGTCATGTTTTTTGAAGCCATTCTGGGGATGGCATTTTGTGTGGACAGACTATAACCCAAAGCATTCTTGAAACGATGGTAAGGATGCACAGCATTTTGCAAGAAAGCGTATGGATTTATTGCAAAGTGTTGCAGCCGCTGCGGCGCAGCATGCTGGGGCTTTGTAAAGTTATGTTAGTGCAGGCCTGGTCGCCACAGGCCTGTTTTTCATAAAAATCAACCACTTAAGTAGCCCATGGCGCCCGCGCCGGCGCTTGCTGGAATCACATTCCGGCCGATGCTACTGTCCGTTCCGGTAGCAAAAACACATAACAAATCCATACCGGAGACCAACCTTATGATGAACCGATTCATCCGCCGTTCCCTGCCCGCCGCCATCGCGATGGCCCTGTCCTGCGGCGCCGCCATCGCCGGCGACCACGAAACCGAAGGCTTCCACGGCTATGTGCGCGCCGGCGGCGGCACCAGCAACCACGGCGGCACCCAGACCTGCTACGGCCTGGGCGGCATCACCATGGCCTACCGCCTCGGCAACGAGTGCGACAGCTTCACGGAACTGGGCTACACCCAGCAGTTGGCCAAGGCCGCCAACGGCGCCACCTTTGTCGGCACCTTCTGGGCCGACGCCTACAAGAACAGCTCCGACTTCGGCGACGCCAAGCTGGGCGTATCCAAGGCCTATATCGAAGCGAAGAACCTGCCGTTCATGAATGGCGGCATCGTCTGGGTCGGCAAGCGCCACTACTACCGTCCCGACATCCACATGCTCGATATGCAGTACATCAACATGAACGGCACCGGCGGCGGCATCGACGGCTATCCGCTGGGCGCCGGCAAGATCAGCTACGCGGTGTTCAAGGACAACGACTTCAACACCACCGATCCGGCCACCGGCAAGGTGATCGACTCGCCTTCCGCGCTGCGCCAGAACCTCGTCTACGAGGGCCTGCCGGTCAACACCAACGGCACGCTGGACTTCGCCGCCACCTTCATCTCGGCCCAGGGACAAGACAAGAGCACGCACGACGGCTGGCAAATGTCGGTGTTCCACCGCCAGGCCAAGGTCTTCGGCGGCGGCAACACCTTCGGCGTGCAGTACGGCGTCGGCCCCGGCACCGGCATCAACGGCCCGTGCTGCGCGCGCATCGGGCCGTCGGGCAGCACCCTGCTCGGCTCGGACTACACCCGCCTGCGCGTGTTCAACGATGTGGTGATCCAGCCCACGCGCGACTTCAGCATGGAGTTCGTGGCCCTGTACCAGCGCGACAAGAACGGCAAGGACGGCGCCACCACCTGGACCACCGTCGGCACGCGCCCGGTGTATGCCTTCGCCGAGAACTTCAAGCTGCAGGCCGAGCTGGGCGTGACGCAGCTCAAGTCCGACAAGGAACCCGGCACCCAGCGCCTGACCAAGCTGACCATCGCGCCGACCATCAGCCTGGCGCGCGACTACTGGGCGCGTCCCGAACTGCGCCTGTTCGTCAGCTACGGCAAGTGGAACGACGCGGCGGGCAAGTCGGTCAACGCCTTCAATAACTCCGGCGCGGTGTACGGCAGCGACACCAGCGGCGTTTCCTACGGCATCCACATGGAAGCCTGGTGGTAAGCGCGGCGCCAAATACTTTTCTCATACATCAGGAGACACGAACATGAAACTGCAACCCCTGGCGCTGAGCGCCGTCGCATTCGCCGCAGCCATCGCATCGGCAGCCCACGCTGCCCCGCAAGTCGAAGTGCTGCACTACTGGACCTCGGGCGGCGAAGCCAAGTCCGCCGCTGAACTGAAGAAGATCATGGAATCGAAAGGCGTGGCGTGGAAAGACTTCGCCGTGGCCGGCGGCGGCGGCGAAAACGCCATGACCGCCCTGAAGGCGCGCGTGATGGCGGGCAGTGCGCCCACCGCCGCCCAGATCAAGGGCCCGTCGATCCAGGAATGGGGCCAGGAAGGCACCCTGGCCAATATCGACGCGGCGGCAACCGAAGGCAAGTGGGAAACCCTGCTGCCGCCGGTGGTCACCAATGTGATGAAGTACAAGGGCCACTTCGTGGCGGTGCCGGTCAACGTGCACCGCGTGAACTGGCTGTACGTGAACCCGGCCGTGCTGGCCAAGGCCGGCGCCAAGGCGCCCACCAACTTCGCCGAGTTCTTCGACGCGGCCGACAAGATCAAGAAGGCCGGCCTGGTGGCCGTGGCCCACGGCGGCCAGCCGTGGCAGGACGCCACCGTGTTCGAGTCCGTGGTGCTGGGCGTGGGCGGCGCGGACTTCTACAAGAAGTCCCTGGTGCAGCTGGACCAGGCCAGCCTGACCAGCCCCACCATGATCAAGGCCTTCGAGACGCTGGCGCGCATCAAGACCTATATCGACAAGGACGCGGCGGGCCGCGACTGGAACCTGGCCACCGCCATGGTCATCAACGGCAAGGCCGGCATGCAGTTCATGGGCGACTGGGCCAAGGGCGAGTTCACCGCCGCCGGCAAGGTGCCGGGCAAGGACTTCCTGTGCCTGGCCGCGCCGGGCACCGACAAGGCTTTCACCTTCAATATCGATTCGCTGGCTATGTTCAAGGTGAAAAGCGCGGACGACCAGAAGGCCCAGCTGACCCTGGCCAACGCCGTGATGAGCCCCGAGTTCCAGGAAGTGTTCAACCTGAACAAGGGTTCGATCCCGGTGCGCGCCGGTGTCTCGCGCACCAAGTTCGACAGCTGCGCCACCAGGTCGATGGATGACCTGGCCGCCACCAGCAAGGGCAATGCGCTGGTGCCGTCGCTGGCGCACGGCATGGCCGTCGACAGTGCCAAGGCCGGCGCCATCCAGGACGTGATCGCCAAATTCATGAACTCGAACATGACGCCGCAAGCCGCCGCGCAAGCGCTGGCCAAGGCAGCCAAGACCATGTAAGCAGCCGTACCGAGGCAGCGCAACACCGCAGGGCGGGCGACGTCCCGCCCTGCGGATTCCGCCTCACGCTCTGGAGAACCCGCATCATGTCAGCAAAACCTTTATCCGCAGTCCCCTCTGCGCCGCCGCCCGCGCCCCGCGCGTCCGCCAAACCCGCCGCCGCCAACGACAGCACCGCCAGGCATCCCCGCGCCGGCAGCAGCCGCTTCGGCGCCCTGGCCGACGCCTGGCTGCCGCGCCTGGTGCTGTCGCCCACCATCATCGCTTCGCTGGTCTTCGTGTACGGCTTCATCGGCCTCACCGCCTGGCTGTCGCTGACCGAGTCGCGCATGATGCCCAACTTCGAGTACGCCGGCTTCGGCCAGTACGAGCGCCTGTTCGAGATCGAACGCTGGTGGGTTTCGGCCAGCAACCTCGGCATATTCGGCGGCCTGTTCATCCTGTTCTGCCTGGCCATCGGCCTGACCATGGCCATCCTGCTGGACCAGCGCATCCGCCACGAAGGCGCGCTGCGCGCCATCTACCTGTACCCGATGGCGCTGTCTTTCATCGTCACCGGCGCGGCCTGGAAATGGATACTGAACCCCGGCCTGGGCCTGGAAAAGATGCTGCACGACTGGGGCTTCAGCAACTTCACCTTCGACTGGCTGGTCAACTCCGACATGGCCATCTACACCGTCGTCATCGCCGGCGTGTGGCAGTCGTCCGGCTTCGTCATGGCCCTGTTCCTGGCCGGCCTGCGCAGCGTGGACGACAGCATCATCAAGGCCGCGCAGGTGGACGGCGCCAGCCTGCCCACCATCTACCGCCGCATCGTGATCCCCTCGCTGCGCCCGGTATTCTTCAGCGTGCTGCTGGTGCTGGCCCACATCGCCATCAAGAGCTTCGACCTGGTGATGGCACTGACCGCCGGCGGCCCCGGCACCTCGTCCGACGTGCCGGCCATCTTCATGTACCAGTTCTCGTTCACGCGCGGCCAGCTGGGCCTGGGCGCCGCCTCGGCCATGATGATGCTGGCCACGGTGATGGCCGTGCTGGTGCCGCTGATGTATCTCGAAACGAAAGGAGCGCGCCATGGCCGCTGACCTGAACCACGACGGCGGCCGCATCACGGCCGGCCGCCTGATGCTTTACGCCTTATTGGTGCTGGTGGCGCTGTACTACCTGGCGCCGCTGTACGTGATGCTGACCACCTCCGTGAAAACACTGGACCAGATCCGCGACGGCAACCTGCTCGACTTCCCGCTCGCGCCCACCACCGCCGCCTGGAGCAAAGCCTGGTCTGAAGCCTGCACCGGCGTGCGCTGCGAGGGCCTGGCGCCCTACTTCTGGAATTCGATGCAGATGGCGATACCGGCCGTGCTGATCTCCAGCCTGATCGGATCGCTGAACGGCTACGTGCTGGCGCACTGGCGCTTCCCCGGCCACAACGTGGTGTTCACCGCGCTGATGGTGGGCTGCTTCATCCCCTTCCAGGTGGTGATCCTGCCGATGGCGCGCCTGCTGGGCATGGCCGAGCTGGCCAACACCACCAGCGGACTGATCGTGGTGCACATCATTTACGGCATCGCCTTCACCACGCTGTTCTTCCGCAACTATTACGTGACCGTGCCGGAAGAACTGGTAAACGCCGCGCGCATCGACGGCGCCGGCTTCTTCATGATCTACCGCCGCATCATCTTCCCGCTGTCGCTGCCCATTTTCATGGTGTGCTTCATCTGGCAGTTCACGCAGATCTGGAACGACTTCCTGTTCGGCGTAGTGTTCGGCGGCTCCGACGCACAGCCGGTGACGGTGGCGCTGAACAACCTGGTCAACACTTCCACCGGCGTGACCGAATATAACGTGAACATGGCGGCGGCCATCATTGCCGCGCTGCCGACACTGCTGATCTACCTGGTCGCAGGCAAATATTTCGTGCGCGGCCTCACCGCCGGCGCCGTCAAAGGTTAAGGAGACTCTCATGGCAAGCTTATCAATCCGCAATGTGCGCAAGGTGTATCCGAACGGCGCCGAAATCCTCAAGGGCATCGACCTCGACATCGAGGACGGCCAGTTCCTGATCCTGGTGGGCGGCTCCGGCTGCGGCAAGTCCACCCTGCTGAACATGATCGCCGGACTGGAAACCATTTCGCAGGGCGAGATCCGCATCGGCGAGCGCGTGGTCAACAAGGTGCCGCCCAAGGAGCGCGACATCGCCATGGTGTTCCAGTCCTATGCGCTCTACCCCACCATGACGGTGCGCGAGAACATCTCTTTCGGCCTGGGTATCCGCAAGGTGCCGAAGGCCGAGCAGGAAGCGATCGTCAAGCGCGTGGCCGAAACGCTGCAGATGACCCACCTGCTGGACCGCAAGCCGGCCATGCTGTCCGGCGGCCAGCGCCAGCGCGTGGCCATGGGGCGCGCCATCGCGCGCGATCCCTCGCTGTTCCTGTTCGACGAACCGCTGTCCAACCTGGACGCCAAGCTGCGCGTGGAAATGCGCGCCGAGATCAAGCTGCTGCACCAGCGCCTGGGCGCCACCATCGTCTACGTGACGCACGACCAGATCGAAGCGATGACCTTGGGCGACCGCATCGCCGTCATGCGCGACGGCGTGGTGCAGCAATTCGGCAGCCCGCAGGAAATCTATGACCAGCCGGACAATCTGTATGTGGCCGGCTTTATCGGCTCGCCGTCGATGAATTTCCTGCGCGGCAAACTGGTGCAGCACGGCGCCGGCGCAGCCTTCGCTTTGGAGCACCACGGCGTGACCACCCTGCTGCCGCTGCCTGCCCACCACGCCGCCGCCGGCCACTTCGGCGCCTGGCAGGGCCGCGAGCTGATACTCGGCATCCGCCCCGAGCACGTGACCGACGCGCTCAGTGCGCGCCGCGCCGAAACGCCGGAAGGCTACCACCCGATGGAAGTGGCCTGCACCATCGAGATGACCGAGCCCACCGGCCCGGACACGCTGGCCTTCGCCTGGTTCAACGGCGTGCGCGCCACTTGCCGCACCCATCCGCGCGCCGGCGCCGAGCCCGGCGCGCGCGTTGCGCTGGCGTTCGACCTGTCGAAAGCCATCCTGTTCGACCCGGCTTCCGAGCAACGCCTGGGCAAGTAATTCCGCTTTACCGCTGCTCCCTCTTTTGACCGGCATGCGCCGGTCTTTTTTTGCCTGCCGCCAGCGTTTTCAAAGTTGAACGAAGTGTTGCCCGGTGCGAATTAGCAATCCGAAAATGAGTGCACACTCACCCGCCGCACGATTGAATTTGCTGTTGACCTCAGTGCCTTGCATCGGAATACTGACCAGCCCGATTACTCCAAGGCATTGTGACATGGCAACCGTTTCCGAAGTCCGCAGCACCACCCTCTCCGGCCTGAACCACATCGACGCACTCCTGAATAACTTGCCGAACTGGAACTACCTTACGTCCGGCGGCAACAACCTCTACTACAGCTTTTCCACTGCCGCCGGTCTCGAATCCGGCAACGCTTCCTTGCTGAGCGCCCCACAAAGTTTCAGCGCGGCACAGCAGAGCGCTACGCGCAGCGCGCTGAACTACATCTCGCAGCTGACCGGCATCAAGTTCACGGAGACCGCCGACGGCAACGCGGCCCAGGTCCACTTCGCCAACGCCAACATCAGCGGCTCGAGCACGACCGGCCTGGACAGCTCGCGCTACAGCTACTCCTACGACGGCAACAACGTGGTGACCCGCTTCACGGCTTCCACCTGGGTCTACCTGGACAACGCCGAATGGGCCGGCATGAACGCCAACCTGACGCCCGGCACGCAAGGCTACGAAACGCTGCTGCACGAACTGGGCCACGCCATGGGCTTGAAGCACTCGTTCGACGGCACCATCCGCCTGCCGGCCGCCACCGACAACACCGCCTACACGCTGATGTCCTACACCCACAGCGGCGGCGTGCATTCCACGTTCGGAGCGTACGATATCGCCGCGCTGAAATGGCTGTACGGCGGCGACGGCCTGGGCGGCGCGCTGGGCGTCAATTCCACCGGCGGCGGACGCTACTTCACCGGCACCAGCCTGGCCGACACGCTGACCGGCACAGCCGCCAACGACATGCTGGAAGGCGGCGCCGGCAACGACACCCTGAACGGCGGCGCCGGCATCGACACCGCTTTCTACAACGGCCTGCGCAGCGCGTATACCGTCCAGCAAGTAAGCGCGTCCGCCTGGAGCGTGGTGGGCGCGCAGGGCAGCGATATGCTGAGCAATATCGAACAGCTGCGCTTTAGCGACGGCACTGTCGCCATCGCCCCATCCGGCCCGGTGACGCCGCCGCCGGACACCAGCGCGCCGAACCAGCCGACGCTGGTGTTTACCAAGGACGGCTGGGCCGCCGCCAGCGGCAACCACCCGACCTTCAGCGGCGTGGCCGAGGCCGGCGCCAAGGTGGAAATCTTCAACGGCACCACCAGCATGGGCGTGGGCACGGCGGCGGCCAACGGCGCCTGGAGCATCACGCCCGTGGCGGTCGGCAACGGCAACTACCACGTCACGGCCAAGGCCACCGACGCGGCCGGCAATGTGTCGGCGGCTTCGACGGCGCAGGACTTCACCGTGCTGAGCGCGCGCAACGTGACCGGCACGGCGGGCAACGACAGCCTGAAGGCGCTCATCGCCAACAACTACATCGACGGCGGCGACGGCTTCGACACCGTGGTCTACGCCGGCGTGCGCGCCAACTACACGGTGGGCAAGACGGCCTATGGCTACAAGGTGACCGACGTGGCCGGCACCGGCGGCGGCAGCGACTTGCTGGTGCGCGATGAGCGCATCCAGTTCGCCGACATGATCATGACGCTGGATAACAGCGGCATCATCGTGCAGTCCGCCAGCGCGGCGGCGGAGTTCAACGGGACCGCGCTGGACGTGGCTGCCGTGCCGGCGCCGGAGCACGAGATCCAGCTGATCGGCCGCCATGCGCACGCGGCCGAGCACGCGCACTTCGCCTGATGCGCTAGGCTCCGAACGGCAGCGGTGCATCGGGCGCCACCAGCTGTTCGGCGCGCAGCGCGTGCCAGAACTCGGCGGGGATCTTCTCGGCCAGCGCCGCCGCATCTTCCGCGATGCGCTCCGGACGGCTGGCGCCGGGAATAACGGCCGCCACCGCCGGATTGGCCAGCGAGAACTGCAGCGCCGCCGCCTTGATGCTGACGCCGAAGCGCTGCGCCAGCGCCTTCAGGCGCGCCACCCTGGCCAGGATGTCTGGCGACGCCTGCTGATACTCGAAGGTCTGCCCTCCGGCCAGCACGCCGGAGCTGTACGGACCGCCCACCACGATCCCGGCGCCGTGCTGCAGCGCCATCGGCATCACACGCTGCAAGGCGCTGGCGTGGTCCAGCAAGGTGTAGCGGCCAGCCAGCAGGAAGCCGTCCGGCTTCGGTTCATCCAGCGCCAGCGTCAACTCGATCGGCTCGACGCGGTTCACGCCCAGCCCCCAGCCCTTGATGACACCCTCGTCCTTCAGTCGCGACAGCGCGCGGAAGGCGCCGGTGCGGGCGCTTTCGAAATGCATCAGCCATTCATCGCCGAAGAAGTCCTGCGCCACGTCATGTACCCAGACGATGTCGAGGCGGTCGGTCTTCAGGCGCTGCAAGCTGCCTTCGATGGAGCGCAGCGTGGCGTCGGCCGAATAATCGTTGACGATCTTGTTGCGCAAGCCATGTTCGAACAGTCCGCCCTTCTCGCCGAAACTGCGCTGGGCCGGGTCCTCCAGCTCGTCCAGGATCACGCGTCCCACCTTGGTGCTCAGCACATATTCCTCGCGCGGGCGCTTGCCCAGCGCCTCGCCCAGGCGGATCTCCGCCAGGCCTGCACCGTACAGCGGCGCCGCGTCGAAGAAACGCACGCCGTGCTCCCAGGCCGCGTCCACGGTGGCCAGCGCCTCCGCTTCCGGAATGTTGCGGAACATATTGCCCAATGGCGCGGTGCCGAAACCGAGTTGGCCCGGCAGCTTATCTTTAAGACTCATTGCATTTCCTTTCGAGTAGTTGGTGAGGAAATCTTAGCTTGCCAGGTTAATGCAGTCTAAGACATAATTTGCACAACTTAAGTCTCTACGGGTCTAATATGCTGGACATCCGCCAACTGAACTATTTCGTCGCCGTGGCTGAAGAGGAGCACGTGGGGCGGGCTGCGGAGCGGCTGCACATTTCCCAGTCCCCGCTCAGCCGGCAAATCGCCCAGCTGGAAGAGCGGCTGGGACTAATCCTATTCGAACGCAGCCAGCAGCGCATCCGCCTAACGGCCGATGGCAGGACCTTCCTGGCTGAAACGCGCGCCTTCCTCACCCATGGGCAGCGGCTGGAATCGCTGGGCCGCAGGCTGGGCCGGGGCGACGAGGGCGGGCTCTGCATAGGTTACGTCGAGCATGCCATGCACTCGGGCGTGCTGCCGGCCGCCCTGCGCGAAATCCGCAGCACGCGGCCGTCGGTGCATGTGGCGCTGTACAGCCAGCAATCGTCCGACCAGCTGGAAGGCCTGCGCCAGCGCAGCCTGGACGTGGCGCTGGTATGCGCGCCACCGCAGGCCGACGATGCCGAGCTGGACCGCGTGCAAGTGCTCAGCGACTCCATGCTGCTGGCCCTGCCAGCCAGCCATCCGCTGGCGCGGCCCGACGCGCTGCGGCAGGCGCTGCAGGTGGCCGACCTGCGCAGCCAGGAATGGATCGCCATCCAGCACAAGGATGGCGCGCTGGAGCAGGACCAGTTGGCCATCACGTGCGCCAAGGCGGGCTTCACGCCCGACGTGCGCATGCAGGCGCCTGAACCGGCCACGGCGCTGGGCCTGGTGGCGGCTGGCTTGGGCATCGCCATGATCCAGCAAAGCTTGCGCCACCAGGCGCCGCCCGGCGTGGTGCTGCGCGAGGTGCCGTGGTTCGAGTACCGCACGCCGCTGTGGGTGGCCTGGCACCGCGTGACGCTGCGTCCGCTGGTGGATGTCTTCCGCCAAATACTGGTGGCCTAGCATCCCGGCTGGCCATGGCAGTCCCCTTCCGCGCTGTGACGGCGCAGCACGAAAAAAGTTCGCTGCGGAGGGGCTGGATGGCGGTAAGATGCGCGGGTCCCTACAACAACATTTCTACTTGCCATGAACAAGTTCTTAACACTGCGCCTGGCCGGCTTGCTGTGCCTGTCCGCGCTGGCGCCGCTGGCCGCCCACGCCGCCGTCAACGCCGGCGAAAAGCTGTACCAGGCGCATTGCGCGGCCTGCCACGGCGTGCAGCTGCAGGGGGCCACCGGTCCCAGCCTGATCGACCAGGTGTGGCTGCACGGCGCGCCGACCAAGGCCAACCTGATCACCGTGATCAGCAAGGGCGTGGCCGACAAAGGCATGCCGCCATGGTCGCCCACCCTGAGCGCGGCGCAGATCGCGCAACTGGCGGACTACGTGGCGCAAGGCGCCCGCACCGGCGGCAAAGCGGCCGCGCCGACTGCGTCCGCCGCCAGCGCGGCCAGCACAGCCACGGCGGCGCCCAAGGCCGCCCCCGCCGACAAGACCGCCGCCATCCTGGGCGGCCTGAAGCTGCCGAAAGGCTTCCGCATCGCCGTGTACGCCGACAAGGTGGAAACGGCGCGCTCGATGGCCGTGTCCGACAGCGGCATAGTCTATGTCGGCTCGCGCAAGGCCGGCAAGGTGTACGCGCTGGTGGATGCCGACAAGGACGGCGTGGCCGAGAAAGTGGTCACCGTCGCCGCAGGCCTGCAGAACCCGATTGGCGTCACGCTGCTGAACGGCGCGCTGTACGTGGCCGAAATCTCGCGCATCATCCGCTTCGACAATATCGACGCCAGCTACGCCGCCCAGCCCGCCTACAAAGTGGTGAAAGCGGACCTGCCGAAAGAAACCTGGCATGGCGAGAAGTTCATCAAGACCGGACCGGACGGCAAGATCTACGTGCCGATCGGCGCGCCCTGCAACACCTGCAACAAGGAAGACCAGCCCTACTCCAAGATCTGGCGCATGAACGCGGACGGCAGCAACTTCGAGGAGTACGCGCGCGGCATCCGCAACACCGTCGGCTTCACCTGGCACCCGCAGACCAGGGAAATGTGGTTTACCGATAACGGCCCGGACATGATGGGCGACAACGCGCCGTCGTGCGAGTTGAACGTGGCGCCCAAGGCCGGCCTGCATTTCGGCTTCCCTTACTGCCACGGCGGCGTGCTGCCCGATCCCGAATTCGGCAAGACGCAGGCTTGCGAGCAATTCGTGGCCCCGGTCGCCAAGCTGGGCCCGCACGTGGCGCCGCTGGGCCTGGGCTTCTACACCGGTACCCAGTTCCCGCAGCAGTACCGCAACAACCTGTTCATCGCCGAACACGGTTCGTGGAACCGCGACAACAAGATCGGCTACAAGGTCAGCCTGGTGACGCTGTACAACAGCAAAGTGGTGAGCACCACCACCTTCATCGACGGCTTCCTGCGCGACGGCGACGAAGTCGTGGGCCGTCCGGTCGACATCGCGGTGCTGGCCGACGGCTCCATGCTGGTGTCCGACGACCATGGCGGCCGCATCTTCCGCGTCACCTACGCCGGAAAATAGCCGCCGCTAGCGCTGCGTGCGCAGGTAGGCCACCAGGTTGGCGATCTGCCGCTCGTCCCCGATACCCCAGAAACGCATCTGGTTATCGGGGACCACTTCGCTGGGCGACTTCAGGAACGCCGCCAGCTTCTGCTCGGTCCACACAATGCCGGACTGCTTCATGGCCGGCGAATAGCGGTAGTCCGCCGTCGCTCCCGCCTTGCGCCCCACGATCCCGTTCAGCTGCGGCCCGAAGGCCCCGCGCGCGGCAGGCCCCACCTGGTGGCACGACGCGCAGCGCTTGAACGCCACCTTCCCCGCCGCCGCATCGCCCGGCTGCACAGTCCCCTGCGCCGCCGCCATGGCGGGCAGCAGCATGCACAGCAACCAGCGCGTCACTCTGTTTTGTCCCATTTTATGCTCCGCATGACAGCCGGCCGAATGGCGGTCCGTCAAGATCGGCTATAGTATAGATCGTGTATCAAAGGAGAAGTAATGAGCCGTTTCTGGAGTGATGTCGTCCACCGCCTGATACCCTATACGCCGGGCGAACAGGTGCAAATGCCAGGCTTGATCAAGCTGAACACCAACGAAAATCCATATGGCCCGTCGCCGCAGGCGGTGGCCGCGATGCAGGCCGCTGCCGGCGATGGCCTGCGCAAGTATTCGGACCCGTCGAACGCCGCGGTGAAAGATGCCGTGGCCCGGCGCTTCGGGTTGAAGCGAGAACAGGTGTTTGTCGGCAATAGCTCG
This sequence comes from Massilia sp. NBRC 108631, assembly GCF_059704565.1. Taxonomy (NCBI): domain Bacteria; kingdom Pseudomonadati; phylum Pseudomonadota; class Betaproteobacteria; order Burkholderiales; family Oxalobacteraceae; genus Massilia; species Massilia sp. NBRC 108631. The sequence goes on along the minus strand of NZ_BAAKJE010000070.1, from coordinate 8,197 downwards.
GACGAAGTGCTGGCACACACCTTCCAGGCGCTGCTCAAACACGACAAGCCGCTGCTCAGCCCCGACATCAGCTACAGCTTCTATCCGACCTATTGCAGCCTGTACGGCATCGAGCAGGTACGGGTGCCGCTGAACCAGCGCTTCGAAATCGATATCGACGATTACGCCCAGCCATGCGGCGCGATCATCATCGCCAATCCGAACGCACCGACCGGCATTGCGCTGCCGCTGGAGAAAATTGAAGCACTGGCCGCTGCGCATCGGGACCAGGTGGTGGTGATAGACGAAGCCTACGTGGACTTCGGTGCGCAAAGCGCCGTGACGCTGCTGGACCGCTACCCTCATTTGCTTGTCATCCAGACCCTGTCGAAGTCGCGCTCGCTGGCGGGCCTGCGGGTCGGCTTTGCAGCAGGCCATCCCGATTTGATCGCGGGTATGGAACGCGTGAAGAACAGCTTCAATTGCTACCCGCTGGGCCAGGTGCAGCAAGCCGGCGCCGTGGCAGCGCTCGACGACCAGGCCCATACGGAGCGGACCTCGCGCGCCATCGTTGCCAGCCGCAGCTGGCTGACGACGCAGATGCAGGCGCTGGGCTTTGAAGTGCTGCCCTCGCACGCCAACTTCATTTTCGCCCGCCATCCGCAGCGCGACGCCGCCATGCTGGCCGCCGCCTTGCGTGAGCGCGCCATCCTGGTACGCCACTTCAAGCAGGCGCGCATCGACCAGTTCCTGCGCATCACCATCGGCACTGACGCGGAATGCGCGGCGCTGGTCAGTGCATTGAAGCTGATTCTGGCCTGACGCCCAGCCGGACCAGCCAGCAGAGCCGGCGTGGCCGCCAACGGCGGCGGCGCCGGCCCATCCAACAATTCAGACGCAAGCCGCCCAAGCCGTCCAAACATCGGGACGAGAAGCTTGCGTAGCGGCATTATTACGCTACCCACCACCTTATAAATCAATCACTTACCGGCAATTCCGTCCATGAAAACGGCAGGCACACCGCTTGCTAAAGAGGCAGGACTCCGCCTTCCGCGCGGGGACCTGACTACAAACGGAGACCGGTATGCAAAAGAAGCGCCCCCTCACCCTCTACATCCTGCTGGCGATGCTGCTCGGCATCGCCGTCGGCTATGCCTGTCACACGGTGTTCCCTGACAAGAAGCTCACCGCCGACATTTCCGCCCACATCTCCCTGGTGACCGACATCTTCCTGCGCCTGATCAAGATGATCATCGCACTGCTGGTGTTCTCCACCCTCACCGTCGGCATCGCCAACCTGAGCGACGGCAAGGCCGCCGGCCGCATCGGCGCCAAGGCTTTCGCCTGGTTCATCATCGCCTCGCTGTGCTCGCTCGCACTGGGCATGATCCTGTCGAACCTGATGCAGCTGGGCACCAACCTCGGCCTGCCGCTGCCCGCCATCGACGCCAGCACCGGCCTGAAGACCTCGGCCTTCACGCTGAAGGACTTCATCAGCCACGTGGTGCCGAAGTCGCCGATCGAGGCCATGGCCAACAACGAGATCCTGCAAGTGCTGGTGTTCTCCATCTTCTTCGGTTCCGCACTGGGCGCACTGGGCGATTCCGGCAAGCGCCTGCTGGCCGTGATCGACGAGCTGGCGCAAGTGATGCTGCGCATTACCGGCGCCATCATGAACCTGGCCCCGCTGGCCGTGTTCGCCGCCATGGCGTCGGTGGTCACCACCAACGGCCTGGGCATCCTGGCCACGTTCGCCAAGTTCATGGGCGGTTTCTACCTGGGCCTGTTCTGCCTGTGGGCGCTGCTGATCGGCGCCGGTTTCGCCGTGCTCGGTCCGCGCGTGTTCCGCCTGGTCGGCCTGATCCGCGAACCTTTCCTGCTGGCTTTCTCCACCGCCAGTTCCGAAGCGGCCTACCCGAAACTGCTGGTGGCGCTGGACAAGTTCGGCGTGCAGCGCCGCATCTCCAGCTTCGTGCTGCCGATGGGCTATTCCTTCAACCTGGACGGCTCGATGATGTACTGCACCTTCGCCGTGCTGTTCATCGCGCAAGCTTACGGCATCGACCTGTCGGTCGGCACCCAGATCACCATGCTGCTGCTGTTGATGCTGACCTCCAAGGGCATGGCCGGCGTGCCGCGCGCCTCGCTGGTGGTGATCGCCGCCACCTTGACCCAGTTCAACATTCCGGAAGCCGGCCTGCTGCTGCTGATGGGCGTGGACCAGTTCCTCGACATGGGCCGCTCGGCCACCAACGCCGTCGGCAACGCCGTCGCCACCGCCGTGGTGGCGAAGTGGGAAGGCGCGCTGGGCGACGAAGAAAAAGACAAAACGGACGAGCACGCCTACGTGCGCGCCGCATAACTAAAACCATCGCAATCAAAGGAGACCTTATGAAATACAGCGTTACCACTTCCCTGCTGGCCCTGGCCTGCTGCACCGCGCAAGCGCAATCGGCCATCAAGGTGTACGGCGTGGCCGATGCCGGCCTGGTGATCGAGCGCGGCGGCGACGGCGCCACCACCAAGGTCGGCAGCGGCCTGGCTTCCGGCTCGCGCCTCGGCTTCAAGGGCACCGAAGACCTGGGCAACGGGCTGTCGGCCGGCTTCGTGCTGGAAAGCGGCGTCAGCATCGACACCGGCGCGTCCGGCCAGGGCGGGCTGACTTTCGGCCGCCAGTCCTATGTGTCGCTGGGCAGCACCACGTTCGGCACCATCAGCGCCGGCCGCCAGTATTCGCCCTACTACAAGGTGCTGCGCGACGTGGCCGACCCGTTCGGCGACGGCCTGGCCGGCCAGGCCGCCAACCTGATGGTGCCCAATGCACGCATGGACAACGCGGTGGTGTACGCCACGCCGGCGCTGGCCGGCTGGTCCGCCAACCTCGCCTACGGCGCCGGCGAAGTGGCCGGCAACAGCACCCGCAAGCGCACGCTGAGCGGCGCCGTCAGCTACAGCGCCGGCCCGCTGGCCGTGTCGCTGGCGCACCACCGCCGCGAAGACGCGCTGGCCAGCACCCACTCGCGCAACAGCATGCTGGCTGCCCGCTACACGCTGGGCGCCTACCAGCTGCACGCCGCCTATGCCGCCAACCGCGGCATGGGCACGGTGGGCGGCAGCGTGCTGGGCACGGTCGGCACCGGCACCGGCGCGACCACGCTGGCCGGCTCGGGCACGTCGGCGGCGGGCCCGGTGGGCGCGCCCGGCGCGGCCAGCCGCGACCTGCTGCTGGGCCTGTGCGCCACCTTCGGCCCGCACAGCTTCGCCGGCTCGGTGGTGCAGCACGCCGACCGCAGCGCCGCCGACAAGGACGCGCGCCAGTACGGCGTGGCCTATCTGTACGCGCTGTCCAAGCGCACCGACGTGTACACCGCCTACGCCCGCATCCGCAACACCAACGGCGCCGCCTTCACGGTGGGCAACGCCAGCGACGACGGCAAGGGCCACAGCGCCATCAATATCGGCCTGCGCCACCTGCTGTAAGGCCGGGCGAACCGCGCGCGCCGGTGCGGGCGCGCAGGTTTGCTATAGTGGCGCCTGATGCTAGCCCAGTCCGACCCTACCGTTGCCGCCCAGGCGCACATGCGCCGGCCCCATCACGTCCGCACGGTGTGGGGCCTGGTGCTGCTGGCCGGCCTGGCCCTGCCCTACCTGGCCTACTGGTGGGTAAACCTGGTCACCACCGACCGCCTGCGCGCAGCCGGTGCGCAGCGGCTGGAGGTGTACGCCACCAGCCTGGAAAACCTGCTCGACAAGTACGACCTGGTGCCGCGCATGCTGGAGCTGGAAAAGGACGTGGTGGCCCTGCTGGAAAAGCCCGGCGACGAGGACTTGCGCAACAGCGTCAACGAATACCTGGAAGGCCTGAACCACAAGGCCGGCTCCAGCAATATCTACATCGTCAACCTGCAGGGCCGCACGCAGGCGGCCAGCAATTGGCGCAGCAAGGACAGCTTTGTCGGCGACGACGTCAACTTCCGGCCCTATATCCGCAACGCGCTGCGCGGCCAGCCCGGCGGCTTCTACGGCGTGGGCACCACCAGCCTGGAGCCGGGCTACTTCTACGCGCACGGCATCTACAAGGACGGCCGCATGCTGGGCGTGGCCGCCATCAAGGTCAGCATCGAAAGCCAGCAGCTGAGCTGGGCACAGGGCGCCGACAAGGTGGCGCTGGTGGACCCGAACGGCGTGCTCTTCCTCAGTTCGGCCTCGGCCTGGAAATTCAAGACCCTGCGGCCGCTGCCGGCCAGCGTGCGCGCCGAGCTGGAGCAGACGCGCCAGTACCATGAGCAGGCGCTGCCCGCGCTCACGCTGGCGCACGACGAGCCGCTGTCGAACGGCACCCGCCTGCTGGCCATCCGCGACAGCAACAACGGCCTGGCCAACGCCCCGCCGCGCATGCTGGCGCAAACCCGCTCGCTGGCGCCGCGCGACTGGACCTTCGTCTACCTGTCCGACCTGAGCGCGGCGCGCGGCAACGCCCGCGTGGCCTTCCTGTTCGCGCTGCTGGCCTACGGCTTCCTGGTGCTGCTGTTCCTGTACTGGCGCCAGCGCGTGCAGTCCAAGGAAGACATGCAGCACGCGTACGGCAACCTGGAGCGCATGGTGGACGAGCGCACCGCCAGCCTGGCGCGCATGACGCAGGACTTGAGCAAGGAAGTGGACGTGCGGCGCCAGGCCGAACAGCAGCTGCACATCACGCAAAACGAGCTGTTCCAGGCCGGCAAGATGGCGGTGCTGGGGCAGATGTCGGCCAGCATCACGCACGAGCTGAACCAGCCGCTGACGGCGCTGCGCACCATGTCCGACAACGCGGTGCTGCTGTTCGAGCGCGGCCGCATGGAGGACGTGCGCAACAACCTGAAAACCATTTCCCAGGTGGTGGCGCGGATGGGCACCATCACCGGCAAGCTGAAGAGCTTCGCCCGCAAGTCCAACGCCGAGCTGGCGGCGGTGTCCATCCACACCTCGATTTCCAACGCCATGGTGCTGGTGGAGCGCCGCCTGCAGCTGGACAAGGTCGGCTTCCAGCTGAACATTGACCAGGCCGACATTTACGCGCTGTGCGACAGCAACCGGCTCGAGCAGGTGCTGCTGAACCTGATGACCAATGCGCTCGACTCGATGGCAGGCTGCCCGGTGCGCCAGCTGCGGCTGGATGTGAACAGCACGCCGGAGCGGGTGTTCATCCGGGTCGCGGACAGCGGCCCCGGCCTGAGCGAAGAAGCGCGCCAGCGCCTGTTCGAACCGTTTTACACCTCCAAGCCGCAAGGCGAGGGGCTGGGCCTGGGCCTGGCCATTTCAGAACAAATCATCCGCGACTTCGGCGGCAGCTTACGGGCGGAACAGGCCAGTGCCGGCGCCTGCTTCGTCATCGAACTCAAAGCGGCACAGGAGACATGATGGATACCATGCCGCAGGGCGACACGCCGATCAACGACATCCAGGTCCTCCTGGTGGAGGACGACCCCACCGTGCGCGCCGGCAGCGCGCAGGCGCTGGACCTGGCCGGCTTCCTCGTGCACAGCTACGACAGCGCCGAGCCGGTGGCCAAGCTGCTGCAGCCGCACTGTGCGGCGGTGCTGGTGAGCGACGTGCGCTTGCCCGGCATGAGCGGGCTGGAACTGCTGGCCGCGGCGCGCGCCATCGACGCCGACCTGCCGGTGATCCTGGTCACCGGCCACGGCGACATCGCGATGGCGGTGCAGGCCATGCACGACGGCGCCTACGACTTCATTGAAAAGCCCTACTCCTCCGAGCAGTTGGCCGAGGTGGTGCGGCGCGCAGCCGACAAGCGCCGCCTGCAGCTGGAAGTACGCACGCTGCGCCAGCGCCTGGCGCACAGCGCCGGCATCGACGCTTATCTGCTGGGCAATGCCCCTGCCATGCAGGCGTTGCGGCAGGTGATCCTGGACGTGGCCGGCCAGCCGGCCGATGTGCTGATCTACGGCGAAACCGGCACCGGCAAGGAACTGGTGGCGCGCTGCCTGCACCAGTTCAGCGAGCGCGGCAAGCACCAGTACGTGCCGGTCAATTGCGGCGCCATCCCGGAAACCATCTTCGAGAGCGAGCTGTTCGGCCACGAGGCGGGCGCGTTCACCGGCGCGGCCAAGCGCCAGATCGGCAAAATCGAGCACGCCTCGCGCGGCACGCTGTTCCTGGACGAGATCGAGAGCCTGCCGCTGGCCATGCAGGTCAAGCTGCTGCGCGTACTGCAGGAACGCTGCATCCAGCGCCTGGGCTCGAATACCCCGGTGCCGCTCGACGTGCGCGTGATCGCGGCCTCGAAGGAAGACCTGAAGGACTATTCGGACCAGGGCAAGTTCCGTCCCGACCTGTACTACCGGCTGAACCTGATCGTGCTGCACATTCCGCCGCTGCGCGAGCGCCGCGAAGACATCCCGCTGCTGTTCGAGCATTTCATGCTGGACGCGGCGGCGCGCTACAAGCGTGCCTGCCCGGTGGTGCCCGCCGCACAGATGCAGCAGCTGATGGCGCAGGACTGGCCCGGCAACGTGCGCGAATTGCGCAACGCGGCCGACCGCTTCGTGCTGGGCTTGTCCGCCCGCGCCGAGGCCGCGCCGCCGGCGCCGCTGGCCGACCAGGTCAGCGCATTCGAACGCATGCTGATCGAGCAGGCGCTGCGCGCGGCCGGCGGCAGCGTGGCCGAAGCCTGCGCCGCGCTGGGCCTGCCGAAGCAGACCATGTACCACAAGATGCAGAAATACGGCCTGGCGGCCGAGGATTACCGCTGACAGCGCTGAAAAGGGGGCCGAAGGTGGGCTAAGCCCGGGGCAAAGCGCTCAACATTAGATATAAATCAAGGTGTCGGATTTCCTGGCAGTTATATTTTTCCTAACGGAAATTGCCAGGACCGGCATATGTTCAGCTTCGAACGCTCCGGCCTGAGCCGGAAACTCACCTTGATCAGCGCGCTGTCGACCGGCGGCGCGCTCTTGCTGGCGTTCGCCGTGTTCGCCACCACCCACGTCATGAGCCAGCTCGAGCAGGAACGGCGCCAGCTGTACGCACTGGCCGGCAGCCTGGCCGCCGGCAGCGACATCGCGCTGCTGTATGTTGATCCAGCGCAAGGCGAGCAGGCGCTGGCCCAAGCCAGCTTCGAGGGCCGCGACGACATCCGCCAGGTGGCGCTGTTCGACCGCGACGGCAGGCTGCTGTCGCGCATCAGTCCGCGCCATGAGCGGCTGCCGCCGCCAGACCTGGCGCCGGGCACGCTGGCCGCACTGGGCAAGGCCGGCGCGTATGAACTGAGCGGCCCGCTGTGGGCGCCGGGCCTGCGCCAGTTCCGCGGCGTGCATTTCCAGCACGACCAGGTGGGCGCCGTGATGGTGGAGGCCGGGCTGCCGCGCATGTGGCGCGATGTGCTGCAAAACCTGGCGGCGGGCGCGGCCGCGGCACTGCTGTCGTCCTGCGTGGCGCTGTTGCTGGCGCGCCGCTTCCGCGACAACATTGCCGAGCCGATCGCCAACCTGATCGCCGCCGCGCGCCAGACGGCCGACGGCCAGCCTGGCGCGCCGGTGCTGCACGCGCGCAGCGACGAGCTGGGCGCCCTGATCGACAGCTTCAACGACATGCTGGTGCAGGTCGCCAGCCGCGACGCCAAGCTGGCGCAGTACCGCGACCAGCTGGAACGCCAGGTGGGGGTGCGCACCGAGCAGCTGGAAAAAGCCAAGAATGCGGCCGAGGCGGCCAGCCGGGCCAAGAGCAATTTCCTGGCCACCATGAGCCACGAAATCCGCACGCCGATGAATGGCGTGCTGGGCATGACGGAGCTATTGCTGGCCTCGCCGCTCACGGCACAGCAGCGCCACTACACCAGCATGGTCAAGCGATCCGGCGAGCACTTATTGTTCATCATCAACGACATTCTGGATTTCTCCAAGATCGAGGCCGGCAAGCTGACGGTGGAGTACATCCACTTCAATTTCCGCGAGCTGCTGGACGACATCGACAATGTGTTTTCGCCGCAGGCGCAGGCCAAGCGCATCCTGCTGGAGTTCATCATCGCCAACGACATCCCGGTGGCCATTTGCGGCGATCCGAACCGGCTGCGCCAGGTGCTGTTCAACTTGCTGGGCAACGCCATCAAGTTCACCGAGACCGGCAAGATCACGGTCAAGGTGCACGTTGCCAGCGAGGATGCGCAAGCGGTCGGCCTGCGCTTCGAGGTGCACGACAGCGGCATCGGCGTGGGGGGGGG